>NZ_CAWURG010000050.1:0-2896 GCF_963924895.1 uncultured Sphaerotilus sp. | reverse complement strand
GCGCGAGGCCGGCGAGGAAACCGAGGACTACCTGCGCCCCGCAATGGGCGACCACGATTTCTATTGAGGGTTTCACGACCCCCAATGAAAAAACCCCGACCGCTGTAGGAGGCGGCCGGGGCAAACAAACCCCTTACGGGGAATTTCTAGCAAGCAGAAAGTATCCGATGAAAAAACACTTTGTCAAAACCGAAAACCTCGCGCGGCTCGAAGCCGGTGTCGCGAGCCTGTCGATCCGTGGCGCCCGCGAGTCATCCTGGCTGCTGGTGACGGGCCGTCCCGGCGAAGGCAAGACGACCACCCTCTACAACTGGGGCGCCACCGAAGCCGCCTGCTACCTGACCGCCACCCAGGGCATGACCCCGGGCCGCCTGATCGCCGCGATCGCCGACCGCATGGGCATCACCCAGGGTCGCAACACCGAGACCGCCATCGGTGCGCAGCTCGCCATGCGCCAGACGCCGATCATCCTGGACGAAGCCGGCTTCGCCCTCGATGACCGCGCGGCGTGCCTGGAGCGCCTGCGCGGCCTGACCGACAAGAGCGGCTCGCCGGTCCTGCTGATCGTCATGGAGCAGGACATCTGGAAGTTCAACCAGCACCAGCAGATCTCCTCGCGGATCTTCAACTGGGTGGAGTTCCAGGCCGCATCGCGTGCCGACGTGGCCGCTGCGTGCCAGCAGCTCTCCGAGATCGAGATCGACGCCGACCTGGTCGCCCGCATCCACGCCGAGACCGAAGGCCGCATGCGCTCGGTGCTCAACGCGATCAGCCGCATCGAAGGCGTCGCCCGCGCCGCCGGCCTGCAGCGCGCCACGCTGGCCGACCTCGCCAAGCAGCCGCTGTGCGAGGACTACCGCCGTGGCCGTGCCGTGCTGGCCCGCACTGCTGCTCGTCGTGGAGGTGCAGCGTGAGCGCCAAGAAAGCACCGAGCCAGAAGCAGCCGGTCCGCCTGGAGTTGAACAACTCCGGCGCCTGGAAGGCCGTCCTGCAGTACGACGCAGCCAACAGCGGCGACGACGCTGACGCCCAGAACTGCGCCGACGACATGGGCCGCATCTCGGCCCGCCTCGGCGGCCGGCAGGCCTGGCGTGTCGTCGACATGCTCACCAGCAAGACGCGCAGCGAGTGGTCCGTCGAACACGGCTGGAGGGATGCGTGATGGCCCGCCTCGCCGTGATCAACATCAAGCCCCGCCCGGTCACCACCGTGCTGGTGCTCAACCGCCCAGCCAAGCCGACCCGCAACCTCCGCGTGCGCGCCTGGTGGTGCATGCGGTCCATGCCTTCGTTCTCGGTCGACAGCCTGCTGCAGACCATCGCCACCGGCAGTGAGCACGCCGCGCGCAACAACCTCGTGCGCTTCATTGCCGCGCTGGAAGCCGCACAGGTGCTGGAGCGCCTGCCAGCCCTGCGCCGCGCCGAGCCTGTGCGCTGGACCCTCTCCAACGACCTCGGCCCGCTCACCCCGGTGGTGCGCCGCGGCCTCAACCAGATCAGCGACCCGAACACGGGCGCACTCATCGACTACTGCAATACAGAGGTGCCCCATGTCTGAGCTGAAAGAAAAGACCGTCATCGACGTGTTTGAAGCGGTCTGGCTGATGGAGCCCGCGACGCGCAAGGAGATCGTGGCGAAGTCCGGCTGGTCGGAGCCGACGGTCGACAAGGCCCTGAAACTACTCAACGAGAAGGGCGAAATCGCGCGCATCACTGGCCGCGGTGGCCAGCAGGGCACCGGCTGCGGTCCCGTCCCGTCCCTGTACATCGTCACCCGCACCGATGCGGCTCGCCGAGCTGCTGTGCAGCAGAGCGCGAGGGTCCAGGCATGAGCGCGCTCAACCTGCTCTCCACCTGCCCGACCTGCGGGTCCGAGGAGTCGCTCGACTCCCTGCTGCACCGCCTGATCGACGAGGACGCCACCCGCCGCATCCTGGCCGAGATCGTCACGATCAGCCTGCCGCTGGGCGGCAAGGTGGTGCGCTACATCCGGCTGCACAAGCCGGCCAAGCACGTGCTGCGCGTCGAGAAGGTGGCCACCCTGCTGAAGGAGTTGGCACCCGACCTGCGTCGCGGCGTCATCACCTTCAAGGGCCGCGACTGGGCGGCCCCGGTGCAGACCTGGTCTGACGCGCTGGACGAGGTCTTCCGCGCCCAGAACACCGGCTCGCTGGATCTCCCGCTGCAGGGCAACGGCTTTCTCTATGCCGTCATCACCCGCCTGTCCAACAGCGTCGAAGCCAGCGCAGAGCGTGCCCGCGAGATCGAACGCCAACAGCGCGCCTACCGCCACACCGAGCCGGCGCCCCTGGCTTCGCTGGCCGCGGTGGTGACGGCCGCGCCGCCCGCCCCGGCCGCGCCCACGGAGACGCCTGTGCAGCGCGGCGTGCCGGACTGGATCAAGCAGGCACAGCAGAAGCTGGCCGCATCCAGCGCAGGTGTGCGTGCTGAGTCTGTCCCCGCCCCGACCACCCTGAATACCCCGGAGAACTGACATGGAACGGCTGGAAACCTTCCCCTGCGAACCGCAACCGCAACTGGCCACAGTGCCGGACTGGTTCGCCACGCTGGCCCGCGAAGCGGAGCAACACCCCCGCGGCAAGGCTGGCGTCGCCGAGCGCATCGGCGTGACCCGCGCCTATGTCGCCCGCGTGATGACGCACAACATCCCGCTGGCCAGCGTGTCGCCCCGCTTCGTCGAGCGCGTCGTGGACAGCTACGGCGGCTGGGACTGCCCCCACACCCGCGCCCACATCCCCGCCCGCGGCTGCCGCGCCTGCGCCGCCAAGACCTACGAGTCGCTGAGCTTCGCTGAGGTGGACCAGTGGCGCGCCTGCCAAGGCTGCCCGCACAACCTCCTGCGCCAGCCGCAGGCCCTTGCCGCCGCCGCGGCTGCC
>NZ_CAWURG010000049.1:0-114127 GCF_963924895.1 uncultured Sphaerotilus sp. | reverse complement strand
GATGCTGCCCGGCTTGCACAGCACTTGGCCGCGCTGCACGTCTTCGCGCTTGGTGCCGCGCAGCAGGATGCCGACGTTGTCGCCCGCTTGACCCTGGTCCAGCAGCTTGCGGAACATTTCCACGCCGGTGCAGGTGGTCAGCTGCGTGTCCTTCAGGCCCACGACTTCGATCGCCTCGCCGACCTTGACGATGCCACGCTCGATACGGCCGGTCACCACGGTGCCGCGACCCGAGATCGAGAACACGTCTTCCACGGGCATCAGGAAGGCACCGTCCACCAGGCGCTTCGGCTCGGGGATGTAGGTGTCCAGCGCATCCGCCAGCTTCATGATGGCTTGCTCGCCCAGCGGGCCGGTGTCGCCTTCGAGGGCCAGCTTGGCCGAACCCTTGATGATCGGGGTGTCGTCGCCGGGGAAGTCGTACTTGGACAGCAGCTCGCGCACTTCCATCTCGACCAGTTCCAGCAGCTCTTCGTCGTCCACCATGTCGGCCTTGTTCAGGAAGACGATGATGTAGGGCACGCCCACCTGACGCGACAGCAGGATGTGCTCGCGGGTCTGGGGCATCGGGCCGTCAGCGGCCGAGCACACCAGGATCGCGCCGTCCATCTGGGCAGCACCGGTGATCATGTTCTTGACGTAGTCGGCGTGTCCCGGGCAGTCGACGTGCGCGTAGTGACGGTTCTCCGTCTCGTACTCGACGTGCGCGGTGTTGATGGTGATGCCGCGGGCCTTTTCTTCCGGTGCCGCGTCGATCTGGTCATACGCCTTGGCGGTGCCGCCAAACTTCTTCGACAGCACGGTCGTGATCGCCGCCGTCAGCGTCGTCTTGCCGTGGTCCACGTGACCGATGGTGCCGACGTTGACGTGCGGCTTGCTGCGGACAAACTTTTCTTTAGACATTTTCAGATCTCCAGATCACAAAGAACATGGCCGGTGGCCGGTTTAACGTCTCGCGGGAACCTGCGGTTCCGTTCACCACCGGCAGTGAACGGCAGGCTCGCCGAAGACAACAAATTGGGGCTGGGACTGTCACCCGGCCAGCGGGTGACAGCGGGCAGCATCTTACTTCGAACGCGCCGTGATGATCTGCTCGGCGACGTTGCGCGGAGCTTCAGCGTAGTGCTTGAACTCCATCGTGTACGTGGCGCGACCTTGCGACATCGAACGCAGCGTGGTCGAGTAGCCGAACATTTCCGACAGCGGCACTTCGGCCTTGATGGTCTTGCCACCGCCAGGGATGTCGTCCATGCCCTGGACCATGCCGCGGCGGCTGGACAGATCGCCCATCACCGAGCCGGCGTAGTCTTCCGGGGTCTCGACTTCGACGGCCATCATCGGCTCCAGGATCACCGGCTTGGCCTTGCGGCAGCCGTCCTTGAAACCGATCGAGGCGGCCATCTTGAACGCGTTTTCGTTCGAGTCCACGTCGTGGTACGAACCGAAGGTCAGCGTCACCTTGACGTCGACCACCGGGAAGCCGGCCAGCACGCCGTTCGGCAGCGTGTCGATCAGGCCCTTTTCCACCGCGGGGATGAACTCGCGCGGCACCACGCCGCCCTTGATGGCGTCGACGAACTCGAAGCCCTTGCCCGGCTCCTGCGGCTCGATGGTCAGCACGACGTGGCCGTACTGGCCCTTGCCGCCCGACTGGCGCACGAACTTGCCTTCGACTTCGGTGACCTTGTCGCGGATCGTTTCGCGGTAAGCCACCTGCGGCTTGCCGACGTTGGCTTCCACGCCGAATTCGCGCTTCATGCGGTCGACGATGATTTCCAGGTGCAGCTCGCCCATGCCGGAAATGATGGTCTGGCCCGATTCTTCGTCGGTGCGCACGCGGAACGAGGGATCTTCTGCAGCCAGACGGCCCAGCGCGATGCCCATCTTTTCCTGGTCGGCCTTGGTCTTCGGCTCGACAGCCTGCGAGATCACCGGCTCCGGGAACACCATCTTTTCCAGCGTGATGATCGCGTCCGGATCGCACAGGGTTTCGCCCGTGGTCACGAACTTCAGGCCCACGCAGGCGGCGATGTCACCGGCCAGAATTTCCTTGATTTCTTCGCGCTGGTTGGCGTGCATCTGCAGGATGCGGCCGATGCGTTCCTTCTTGCCCTTGATGGGGTTGAAGACGGAAGCGCCGGACTGCAGCACGCCCGAGTACACGCGCACGAAGGTCAGCTGGCCGACGAACGGGTCGGTCATCAGCTTGAATGCCAGCGCAGCGAACTTCTCGGTGTCGTCGGCCCGGCGGCTGGTTGGCTCGTCGTCTTCGTCCATGCCCTGGACCGGCGGGATGTCGATCGGCGACGGCATGAAGTCGATGAGCGCGTCGAGCATGCGCTGCACGCCCTTGTTCTTGAACGCGCTGCCGCACAGCATCGGCTGGATTTCGCAGGCGATGGTGCGCGTGCGCAGGGCCAGCTTGATCTCGTCTTCGGTGAGGTCACCGGTTTCGAGATACTTGTTCATCAGCTCTTCGGTCGCCTCGGCGGCAGCTTCGACCATCTTCTCGCGCCATTCGGCAGCGACAGAGACCAGATCAGCCGGGATTTCCGCGTAGTCGAACTTCATGCCCTGGGAGGCTTCGTCCCAGAAGATGGCCTTCATCTTCAGCAGGTCGACCACGCCCTTGAAGCCTTCTTCTGCACCGATCGGCACCACGACGGGCACCGGGTTCGCGCGCAGACGCGTCTTCATCTGCTCGACGACCTTGAAGAAGTTGGCACCGGTACGGTCCATCTTGTTCACGAACGCGAGGCGGGGAACCTTGTACTTGTTGGCCTGGCGCCAGACGGTTTCCGACTGGGGCTGCACGCCACCCACGGCGCAGTACACCATGCAGGCACCGTCGAGCACGCGCATCGAACGTTCGACTTCGATGGTGAAGTCCACGTGTCCGGGGGTGTCGATGATGTTGATGCGGTGTTCCGGCAGGGAACGGTCCATGCCCTTCCAGAAGCAGGTCGTGGCAGCCGACGTGATGGTGATGCCGCGTTCCTGTTCCTGCTCCATCCAGTCCATCGTGGCCGCGCCATCGTGGACTTCACCGATCTTGTGGTTCACGCCCGTGTAGAACAGGATCCGCTCGGTGGTGGTGGTTTTGCCGGCGTCGATGTGGGCCGAGATACCGATGTTGCGGTACCGCTCGATGGGGGTCTGGCGAGCCATGGTGTCACTCCAAATGCAAAGACTGCCCCAGACGGTCGATCGGACCGAAGAGGGCAGTCAGGGGGTTCAAGGTCGGATGGACCGGATCAGTCTTGGTTTCTGAATCAGAAACGGAAGTGCGAGAACGCCTTGTTGGCTTCAGCCATGCGGTGCACTTCGTCGCGCTTCTTCATCGCGCCGCCACGGCCTTCGCTGGCTTCGAGCAGTTCGTTGCACAGACGCTGTGCCATCGACTTCTCGCTGCGCTTGCGGGCGGATTCCTTCAGCCAACGCATGGCCAGGGCCATCCGGCGGACAGGGCGAACTTCCACGGGAACTTGGTAGTTCGCACCGCCGACACGGCGGGACTTGACTTCGACCATCGGCTTGACGTTGTTCAGCGCGGTCATGAAGATTTCGAGCGGCTCCTTGCCGGCCTTCTTCTCCACCTGCTCCAGCGCACCATAGATGATGCGCTCGGCGACGGCCTTCTTGCCCGATTCCATGACGACGTTCATGAACTTGGACAGATCGACGGATCCGAACTTCGGATCAGGCAGGATCTCGCGCTTGGGTACTTCGCGGCGACGTGGCATTTCAATTCCTTTCGAGGCTTCAGTTGGCTACCGGTGCCCGAGTCATTCGGGACATGTTGGCGGCCTTGGATGTCACTCACAGCCTGGACATCCACTTACTCCCGACAGCCTGGCCTTGACCATACGGCTGAACGGTGACGAAGTGACGACCGGATCCGGTACGTCAAATCACGGACAGGCTTATTTGGCCTTGGTGTTCTTCGGACGCTTCGCGCCGTACTTGGAACGCGATTGCTTGCGGTCCTTGACGCCCTGCAGGTCGAGGGAGCCGCGCACGATGTGGTAACGCACACCCGGCAGATCCTTCACACGACCGCCGCGCACGAGCACGACCGAGTGTTCCTGGAGGTTGTGGCCTTCACCGCCGATGTACGAGATGACCTCGAAACCGTTGGTCAGGCGCACCTTGGCGACCTTCCGCAGAGCCGAGTTCGGCTTCTTGGGGGTCGTGGTGTAGACGCGGGTGCAGACACCGCGGCGCTGCGGGCAATTCTGCATCGCAGGCGACTTGGACTTCGTGACTTCGACCTCACGGCCGTGGCGCACGAGCTGGTTGATGGTGGGCATGGGTAACTTGTTCCCGTTTGAAGTTACGATGGTTCCCGGTCGTTCCGATGACCACTTCGCATGGCGATTTGCCAATGCCGAGCGCTCGGAAATTTCCGAAAAGCCTTCGATTGTACGCGTCTTCGCGCAATGGGGGCAATGCGGAGTGACATCGGGCGCGATCGGGTGCGACAGCGGCGCGACACCGGGGGCTTCCGCTAGAGTCCGGGCATGCCCTTTCCTGCCGCTCCCGCCGATCCTTCCGATGTCCGGTTTCCTTCGATCGAGGGCCTGCGTGCGTTCGAGGCGGTGGCACGGCTGGGCTCCTGCGAGCGTGCGGCCGATGAACTGTCCGTCACGGCCAGCGCCATCTCCAAGCGGGTGGCCACACTCGAAGATCTGCTCGGCACGCCGCTGTTCAGCCGCAGCCTGCGCGCCCTGTCGCTGACCGCCGCCGGCCGCGAGTACCTGGAGCAGGTGCGCATCGCCCTGGGCTTGCTGGCCGCCGTGCCGCTGCACCGCCGGCAGGCACAGCGTGTGCAGCGCCTGCGCGTGAGTTCGCCACCGACGTTCGCGCGCCAGATCCTCGTGCCGGCGCTGGCCGACTACACCGCCGCCCACCCCGAGGTCGAACTGGAGATCGTGCTGTCGATTCCCTACATCGACGGCGGGCAGGCCGATGCCGACGTCGAGATCCGCAACGGCGACGCTGCCGCGGCCGGGGTCGATCCACTGATGGACGACGTGCTGGTGCCGCTGGCCTCGCCGGGGCTGCTGGCGCGGCTGGCGCCGATCACCGTGCCGGCCGATCTCGCGCAGGCGCCGCTGCTGCGCACGCCGCTGGAGCCGTGGACGCCATGGTTCCGCGCCGCCGGGCTGGACTGGCACGAGCCGACGCAAGGCCCGCGCCTGGTCGACCTCGGCCTGACGCTGGAGGCCGCCGTCTGCGGACAGGGTGTCGCGCTGGCCAGGCCTTCGCTGGCGCGCCACTGGCTGCGCAGCGGGGCGCTGGTGCCGCTGTTCCAGATCACGGCCCGGCCGGCGCATCTCTATTACGCCGTGGCCCACAGCGCGCACGAGCCAGCCTTCGGCTTCATCGACTGGCTGGCGGCGGTGGCCACCGATCTGGCCGACGAGGCGACGCAGGAACTTCTTTCCCGTCCAGCCTGACGAAGCTTCCGCGCACGCGGGGCGGGGCGGGCCTACGATCTGCTGCACCAAGACCGAGCCAGACCGAGCCAGACCGAGGAGACCGCCACCATGACCGTCATCACCTGCATCGAAGACCTGCGCCAGCTGGCCGAGCGTCGCGTGCCCCGCATGTTCTACGACTACGCCGACTCCGGCTCCTGGACCGAGGGCACCTACCGCGACAACGAACAGGCTTTCCAGCGCATCAAGCTGCGCCAGCGCGTGGCGGTCAACATGGAGAACCGCAGCACCGCGGTGAAGATGGTCGGCATCGACGCGAAGATGCCGGTGGCGATCGCGCCGGTGGGCCTGACCGGGATGCAGCACGCCGACGGCGAGATCCACGCCGCGCGCGCCGCCGAGAAGTTCGGCATCCCCTTCACGCTGTCCACCATGAGCATCTGCTCGATCGAGGACATCGCCCAGAACACCACCGCGCCGTTCTGGTTCCAGCTCTACATGATGCGCGACCGCGAGGCCATGGTCCGCATGATCGAGCGCGCCCGTGCCGCGAAGTGCAGCGCGCTGGTGCTCACGCTGGACCTGCAGGTCATCGGCCAGCGCCACAAGGACCTCAAGAACGGCCTCACCGCCCCGCCGCGCCCGACGCTCAAGAACATCGTCAACCTGATGACCAAGCCGCGCTGGTGCCTGGGGATGGCCGGCACGAAGCGCCACACCTTCCGCAACCTCGTCGGCCATGTGAAGGGCGTCAGCGACATGCGTTCGCTGTCGGCGTGGACCAACGAGCAGTTCGACCCGCGGCTGTCGTGGGCGGACGTGGCCTGGGTCAAGGAACGCTGGGGCGGCAAGCTGATCCTGAAGGGGATCCAGGACGTCGAGGACGCGCAGCTCGCGGTGGCCAGCGGCGCCGACGCCATCGTGGTCAGCAACCACGGCGGGCGGCAGCTCGACGGCGCGCTGGCCAGCATCGAGGCGCTGCCGGCCATCGTCGAGGCGGTGGGCTCGCGGATCGAGGTCTGGATGGACGGCGGCATCCGCAGCGGCCAGGATGTGCTCAAGGCCTGGGCCCTGGGCGCGCGCGGCACGATGATCGGCCGCGCCATGGTCTACGGCCTCGGCGCGATGGGCGAGGCGGGCGTCACCAAGGCGCTGCAGATCCTGCACAAGGAGCTCGACGTGACGATGGCGTTCACCGGCCACACCCAACTCACGCAGGTGGACCGCAGCATCCTTGTCACCGGTACGATTCCGCGGTAACTATTGGTTTCTGCGGGCTCTGCCCCACGGAGGGCTGAGCACTGGCTGAACGCCTCGGTAGCATCGACCGCAGTCGATCCTTCCCCGTCCCGTTTGCCCTGTGTGAGTCTGTCCGTGCCGTTTGCCACCTCCATCGAAGACCTCCGCAGCCAGGCGCAGCGCCGCATCCCGCGCATGTTCTACGACTACGTGGACGCGGGCTCCTGGACCGAGGGCACCTACCGCGCCAACACCGAGCGCCTGCGCGACATCCGGCTCTGCCAGCGCGTGGCCGTCAACCTGGATGGCCGCCATGTGCGCTCGACGATGCTGGGCCAGCCGGTGGCGATGCCGGTGGCGCTCGGGCCGGCGGGGCTGGCGGGGATGATGCATCCGGACGGCGAGATCCACGCCGCCCGCGCTGCCGAGGCCTTCGGCGTGCCCTTCGCGCTGTCGACGATGAGCATCTGCTCGATCGAGGACGTGGCCGCGGCGACCACGAAACCCTTCTGGTTCCAGCTTTACCTGCTGCGCGACCGCGGCTTCTCGGCCAGCCTGATCGAGCGGGCCAAGGCCGCGCGCTGCTCGGCGCTGATCCTTACGCTGGACGCACCCGTGCTGGGCCGCCGCTACAAGGACGTGCGCAACGGCCTGAGCACATCGCCGCAGTGGTACCGGCCGCGGGTGCTGATGGACTTCGTGCGCCACCCGCGCTGGTGCATGGACATGCTGAAGACGAACCGGCGTGTCTTCGGCAACATCGTCGGCCATGCGCCCGGCGCAGACGACATCGCGAAGATGTCGGACTGGAAACACCTCGAAGTCGACTCCAGCCTCACCTGGGACGACATCGAGTGGGTGCGCCGGCAGTGGGGCGGGCCGCTGATCCTCAAGGGCCTGATGGACCCGGCCGACGCCCGCCGCGCGGCGCAGATGGGGGTGGCGGCCATCGTCGTCTCCAACCACGGCGGCCGGCAGCTCGACGGCACCCCGACCACGATCGATGCGCTGCCCCGCATGGTCGACGCGGTGCAGGCGGTGCCGGGGGCCTCGACCGAGGTCTGGATGGACAGCGGCATCCGCAGCGGGCAGGACGTGCTCAAGGCGCTGGCCCTTGGGGCGCAGGCGACGCTGATCGGCCGGGCCTACCTCTACGGCCTCGCCGCGCAGGGGCAGGCCGGCGTCACCCGCTGCCTGGAGATCCTGTCGGAGGACCTGGAGCTGTCGATGGCCCTGTGCGGCCATGTGCGCGTGGGCACGCTGGACCGCAGCGTGCTGGTCGCCGAGACCTGCCCGACCTGACCCACCGTCCCCGCCGCGCCACCAACAGCGCAGCGAAACCCGGTGTTCTCCAGCGCTGACCCCGGCGGCATCCCCGCCAGACTCACAGGCATCCTGCCCTGAGTCTGTCCGATGCACGCCCTGACCCGTCCCGCTGCTCTTGCCCGTTCCGCGCCGCCCGCCGCCGCGCTGGACACGGGTCTGCCTGCCGCTGGCCGCACCGCGCTGGCGTTGCAGGCGGCGCTGCTGGGCTGTTCGAATTTCGATGAAGGTGCGCGGGTTGCCGTGCGCGAACTGGCGCTGCGCCTCGGCTTCGAGCGGGTCTCGATGGCGCTGGCGCGAGAGAGCACCTTGCAGCTCGTGGCGGTGTCCGATGGCTCGGCCACCGACGCGGCCACACCCGTGCGGTCCGCCTTGCTCGCGGCGCTGGGCGAGACCTTCGACCAGCAGGCCGGCGTCGTCTGGCCGGAGCCGCGGGGCCACACCGGCGTGCCACGCATCACGCGGGCGCACCGGGTGCTGGCGCCGTCGCGTGGGGATTCGGTGGCTGGCGTGCCGCTGGTGGTGCAGGGCGCCTTGCTGGGCGCGCTGTGCTGCGAGCGCCGTGGCGGTGTGCCGGTCGATCCGGATGAACTGGCGACGCTGGAACAGCTGGCCACTTGCATCGCGCCGGTGCTGGCGCTGCTGCGCGACCGCGAGCGGCCGTGGTACCAGCGTCTGCAGGCGGTTGCAACGACCCGCGTGGCGCCGTGGCGCCGCATGTCTCTGATGGGCGCCGCGGTGCTGGCGCTGCTCGTCCTAGTCTGGCCGGCCGACGTGCACCTGGGTGGACAGGCCCGGCTCGAAGGCGCCGTGCAGCGCGTGCTGGCCGTGCCGGCGGACGGTTTCGTGCAGCAGGTCCACGCCCGTCCCGGCGACAGCGTGCGCGCCGGGCAGGTGCTGGTGGAACTGGCCGACCAGGATCTGCAACTCGAACGCCAGCGCTGGCAAAGCCAGCTCGCGCAGCACCAGGACGCCTGGGCCACTGCCAACGCCCGCGCCGACCGCGCCCAGCTGGTGCAGAACCAGAGCCGCATCGACGAGGCGCAGGCCCAGCTCGATCTGGTCGAGGCCCGCCTGCAGCGCGGCCGGCTGGTCGCACCTTTCGACGGCCTCGTCGTGCAGGGCGACCTCAGCCAGCAGCTCGGCGCGCCGGTGCACCAGGGCGACGCGCTGATGACGCTGGCGCCGGGCGACCGCTTCCGCGTCATCGTCGAGGTGGACGAGCGCGACATCGCGCAGGTCCGCATCGGCCAGACCGGCACGCTGGCGCTGACGGCGCTGCCCTGGCAGACGCTGCCGCTGCGGGTGGCGCGCATCAGCCCGGTGGCGAAGGCGGTGGAGGGCCGCAATGTGTTCGAGGTCGAAGCCGCCTTGCCGGAACGCCCCGCCGACCTGCGCCCCGGTCTGCAGGGCCACGCGCAGATCGACGCCGGCCGCGCCGCCAACGGCTGGCGCTGGACCCGCCGGCTGGTGGAATCGGCCCGGCTGGCACTGTGGGCGTGGTGGGGCTGATGGACGCGCCGCTGCACAGCGCGCAGTGGTTCCGCGTGGCCGGGCTGCGGCCGCGGCTGGACGAACAGGCCGCCGTGCAGCGCATGGCCGTGCGCGGCGCGGTCTGGCAGGTGCTGACCCGGCCGGACGGCACGCGCAGCGTGCGCCTGAACGCCACCGCCTGGGCGACGATCGGCCGCTGCGACGGCCGCCACACCCTGCAGCGCCTGTGGGAGATGACGCTGGCCGAGCTGCGCGACGACGCGCCGACGCAGGACGAGCTGCTCGGCCTGCTGGCACGCCTGCACCGCGCCGGCCTGATGAGCTTTGACCGGCAGCCCGACTTCGGCGCGCCGTCGCCGGACGCTGCCACCGACCGCACCACCGCCGATGCGGAGGCACCACGGCAGTCGCTGCTGGCGTGGCGCATCCCCTTCGGTTGTCCGGACGTGGCGTTCGGCTGGCTGGCCGCGCGTCTGCGCTGGCTGTTCACGCCCGCTGCACTGCTGCTGTGGCTGCTGGGCGTGGGCGCGGCGCTGGTTGCCGCCTGGCCGCATGCCGCCGAACTGTCGGCGCAACTGCGCGACTACATGGGCACGCCCCGCGGACTCGCCTGGGCGTGGCTGGCCTACCCGGTGATGAAGGTGCTGCACGAAGTGGGGCACGGTGTGGCGGTCCGGCACTGGGGCGCGCGTGTGCCGCAGTGGGGCGTGACGCTGCTGATGGGCACGCCGGTACCGTATGTGGACGCGTCGGCCACCGCCGCGCTGCCGAGCCGCCGCCAGCGGGCGGTGGTGGCGGCGGCCGGCATCCTGGTCGAGCTGGCGCTGGTGGCGCTGGCCCTCGGCGTGGCGCTGGTGGTGCAGCCGGGCGCGCTGCGCGATCTGACACTGGTGGTGGTGGCCATCGGCGGGCTGTCGTCGCTGCTGGTGAATGCCAATCCGCTGATGCGCTTCGACGGCTACCACCTGCTGTGCGATCTGGCGGACCTGCCGAATCTGGCGCTGCGCAGCGCGTCGCACTGGCTGCACGCCCTGCGCACCCGCGTGCTGCGCATGCCGGGCGAGGCGCCGGTCGTTGCGCTGCCGGGAGAGACGCCGTGGCTGTGGGCCTACGCGCCGGCGGCGCTGGTGATGCGCTGGAGCGTGGCGCTGGGCATGGGCTGGTGGCTCGCCTCGGTGTCCTCGGTGCTGGGCGCGTTGGCGGCGCTGTACTTTGGCTGGACGCTCGTCGGGCAACCGCTGCGGGCGCTGGCGCGCTGGCTGACGGGCTGGTCGCTGGCGCCGGCCGAGCGGCGGCGGGCCGGGTGGTCGATCGCGGCGCTGGCGCTGGGCGTGCTGGTGCCGGCGCTGGCCGTGCCGCTGCCGGACGCCGCGCTGGCGCAAGGCGTGCTGTGGCCGCCGGAGGATGCGCTGGTCCGCACGCAGACCGCCGGGTTTGTCGACACGGTGCTGGTCACCGAAGGCCAGGCGGTGCAGCGCGGCGACCCGCTGCTGCGTCTGGCCGCCCCCACGCTGCTGGCCGAGCGCGAACGCCTCGCCGGCCGCATCGAGGCGCTGCAGGCCGACCGGTTCCAGGCGCTGCGGCAGGACAAGGCGCAGCTCGCGGCGGTCGACCACGCGCTGCAGGCCGCCGAGGCCGAACTGGCGCAGACCGAAGAACAGATCGCCGGCCTCACCGTGCGCGCACAGGCCGGCGGCCGGGTGCACCTGAGCGGCGTGGACGATCTGCCCGGCCGCTGGCTGGTGCGTGGCGCGCTGCTCGGGCATGTCGACACCGGCGAACCCGGCCGGGTGCGCGTGGTCGTCGCGCAGGCGGATGCGGCCGTCATCACCGCCCACCGCGGCCCGGTCGACGTCTGGCTGATCGGCTCCGCCGCGCCGCCGATGCGCGGGGCGCTGGTCGGCACACCGTCCGGTGGTGGCGCACCGCTGCCGAGCGCGGCGCTGGGCGAGCGCCACGGCGGCGGCATCGCCACCGATCCGGCCGATCCGCAGGGGCTGAAACCCGCGCAGCCCGTGCTGCAGGCCGATGTGCGGCTGGAGCAGGCCACTGGCGAGCGCATCGGCGCCCGCGCCTGGGTGCGCTTCGAGCAGGGCCGCGCCCCGCTGGCGTGGCAGGCCGCACGGGCCTTGCAGCAGCAACTGCTGCACCACCTCTCCCCGCAGCCATGACGCCCACCGCGCTCCTGCCCCGGCCCGGGCCGCTGCTCGGGGCCTATCCGCTGCGTGGCCCGTCGCCACCGGCCGCGTGGTCCGGCTGGTGGAGCCGTGCTCCCGCGCCAGCACCTGTGAACCGGGTGGCGGCGATCCGGGCCCAGCAGGCGCGCTGGGCAGCGCTGAGCGAGCTGGAGTTTCGCGCCCACCTGCGCCGCCTGCGCGCCCGGCTGGCGCGCGACGGCTTCGGCGGCGCGCAGCGGGTGCGCGCGCTGGGCTGCGTGGCGGCGGCGGCGCAGCGGGCGCTGGGCCGCAATCCCTACGACACCCAACTGCTCTGCGCCGAGGCCTTGCTCGACGACCACCTCGCCGAGATGGCCACCGGCGAGGGCAAGACGCTGGCCGCCGCGCTGGCCGCCGCGGTGGCCGCGCTCGCCGGCGTCCCCGTGCACGTGATGACCGCCAACGACTACCTCGCCGCCCGCGACGCCGCGCAGCTCGGCCTGCTCTACGGCGTGCTCGGGCTGCGCACCGGCGTCGTGCTCGGCAGCACCGCGCCGGAGGCCCGCCGCGCCGCCTACGCCTGCGACCTGACCTACGCCACCGCCCGCGAGATCGCCTTCGACCACCTGCGCGACCGCGTCCACCTCCAGGCGCAGGGCAGCGAGCTGCAGCGCTGCGCCGCCCGGCTGGCGGGCGGGCGAGGCGCTGCCACCGCTGCTGCTGCGCGGGCTGTGCATGGCCATCGTCGACGAGGCCGACAGCCTGATGATCGACGAGGCGACGATGCCGCTGGTGCTCGCCGAGACGCAGGACGACCCGACCCACCGCGCCGCCTGCTTCCAGGCGCTGATGCTGGCGCGCCGCCTGACCCCGGGCGAGGACCTGCACCTGGACGCCGAGCAGCTCGCCGTCCACTGGACCGAGGCCGGCGCCGAGCGGCTGGAGCAACTCGCCGACAGCCTCGGCGGCGCCTGGCTGAACCGCCGGCACCGGCAGGACCTGGTTGGCGCCGCGCTCGTGGCGCTGCACGGGCTGGAGCCGGACCGCCACTACCTCGTGCGCGAGGGCCGGGTCGAACTGCTCGACGCCGTGACCGGCCGCGCCGCGCCGGGCCGCGTCTGGGCCCGCGGGCTGCAGACGCTGGTCGAGCTGAAGGAGGGCTGCCCCGTGACACCGCCCACCCGCACCAGCGCGCAGACCAGCTACCAGCGCTTCTTCCTCGGCTACCTGCGGCTGTCGGGCATCAGCGGCACGCTGGCCGAGTGCCGGGCGGAGCTGCGCGCGGTCTACGGCCGGCAGATCGTCGCGGTGCCGCTGCGGCGGCCGGGGCTGCGGCAACTGGCGCCGCCGCGGCTGTTCGCGACCGGGCAGGCGCGGGCCGAGGCGATTCCCGCGCGGGTGCAGGCGCTGGTCGCGCAGGGCCGGCCCGTGCTGGTGGGCGTCGACACCGTGGCCGAGGCGCAGGCGCTGTCCGCGCGCCTGAACGCGGCGGGCATCGACCACCAGGTGCTCGACGCGCGCCACGACGCCGACGAGGCCGCCGTCGTCGCGATGGCCGGACAAGCTGGCACCGTGACGGTGGCGACCCGCATGGCCGGGCGTGGCACCGACATCGAACTCGGCGCCGGGGTGGCCGCGCGCGGCGGGTTGCACGTGCTCTGTTGCCAGGACAACGCTTCGGCGCGGCTGGACCGGCAGTTCATCGGCCGCGCCGCGCGCCAGGGCGATCCGGGCAGCGCAGAGGTCTGGCATGCGCTGGATGTCTCGATCTGGCAAAGCGGCGGGGCTTCAGTCGGCTGGCTGCAGTGCCGACAACAGGATGCGCAGGGCGTGCTGTCGGTGCCTGCCACGGTGGTGCTGGCCTGGAGCCGGCGCCTGCAGCGGGCGCACCAGGCGCAGGAGATGCAGCGGCGACGCCGCTTGTTGGAGCAGGACAGGACATGGCAGACACGACTAGCTTTCACACACCTGCACGCCTGAGCGTGCGGGCACGCACCGCCGTGCGGGCCGCGGCCGTGCTGCTGGCGCTGGCGCTGCCCGGCCGGATCTTCGCGGCGGCCCCGCCGACCGGTTCGGTGACGCTGCCGGTGTCGCCGGCGGCTTCCGCGCCGGCGCCCGCCACGCCCCGCGCGGCCAAGCCCACGCTCGGCTGTCTGATCAGCCCGGAGCGGGTGGCCGACATCGGCTCGCCGGTGGTGGGCGTGGTGTCGGAGATCTCGGTGGACAACGGCACCATCGTGCAGGCCGGACAGCCGCTGGTGGTGCTGCGCTCGGACGTCGAGCAAGCCGGGCTGCACGCCGCGCAGGCCCGCAGCGCCATCGAGGCTGACGTCCACGCGGCCAAGGCCAATCTGATGCTCGCCCACCAGCGACACGCGCGTGCGATCGAGCTGCTGAGCGAGGGCTTCGTCTCCGCACAGGCGGTGGAGCAGGCCCGCGCCGAGCGTGACGTGGCCGACCAGAAGCTGCAGCAGGCCCGCGGCCAGCAGGAGGTCAGCCAGCAGGAGCTGCGCGTCGTGCAGGCCCAGCTCGGCCAGCGCACCGTGCGCAGCCCCTTCCGCGGCGTGGTGGTCGAGCGCTTCGTCAATGCCGGCGAGCGCGTCGAGGACAAGCCGCTGCTGCGGCTGGCGATGCTCGATCCGCTGCGGGTCGAGATCGTGATGCCGGCCGGCCGCTGGGGCAGCGTCGCGGTCAACAACACGCTGTCGGTGGTGCCGGAGCTGCCCGGCGCGGTGTCGATGCCGGCGAAGGTCACCCACGTCGACAAGATCATCGACGCGGCCAGCAACACCTTCCGCGTGCGCCTGTCGCTGCCGAACCCGGGCAACCGCCTGCCGGCCGGGGCGCGCTGCAAGGTGGACGAGCCGGGCTTGTCGGCCACTTCGCTGTCCACACGCGGCAGTCTCTGAGCGTCCGGACCTTCCCACGCATGCCGTTGCCCGCCGCCCGTGTCCGCGCCCGTGTCCTGATGGAGACGCTGGAGCCGCGCATCCTCTACTCGGCCGATCTGGCGGCGGTGGCGGCCATGGCGGGCGGTGACGCCGGGTTGGCGCAGGAACAGCGGCTGCAAAACACGGCGCAAGCCACTGCACAAACCACCACGCAGACCGCAGACCAGACGGCGGTCCGCACCGAGATCGCCTTCGTGGACCTCGGCCTTCCCGAGGCGCGCACGCTGGTCGACGGCCTGCTGGCGGAACGCGCCGCCGGCCGCCCGATCGAGGTCGTCACCATCGCCGCGGACCAGGACGGGCTGGCCGTCATCAGCCGCACGCTGGACGAGCGGCAGGCGGCGGGCGAGACCTTCGACGCCGTCCACGTCTTCAGCCACGGCCAGTCGGGCGTGGTGGCGCTGGGCACGTCCACGCTCGATGCCGACAGCCTGCTGCGGCGGGCGGGCGAGATCGCCGGCTGGGGCAGCGCGCTGAGCGCACAGGCCGACCTGATGCTCTACGGCTGCGATGTCGCCGCCGGGGCGAACGGGCTGTTCCTGATCGAGGGGCTGGCCGCGCTCACCGGCGCCGATGTGGCCGCCAGCGACGACCTGACCGGCAGCGCCGCCCGCGGCGGCGACTGGCTGCTGGAGCAGCACACCGGCCAGATCGAGGCGGCGGTGGCGGCGGACGCCGCGCTGCAGCAGAGCTGGGACGGTGTGCTGGGCAGCGAGAGGCAGGTCAACCTCACCACCGCGGGCAACCAGAACACCGACGCCGAGACCCGCGGCAGCCAGCAGGCCGTGACGCTGGACGCTGCCGGCAACTACACCGTCGTCTGGACCAGCGGCGGCCAGGACGGCGGCGGCAAGGGCGTCTACGTGCGCCGCTTCGCCTACGACGGCACGGCGCTGACGGGCGAGATCCTGGTCAACACCACCACCGCCAAGGACCAGAAAAACGCCCGCATCGTCGGCGACGCTTCGGGGCAGTTCGCCGTGGTCTGGACCAGCCAGGACCAGGATGGCACGACCGCCAGCGTCTACTTCCGCCGATTCGCCGCGAATGGCACCGCGCTGACCGGCGAGATTCGCGCCAACGCCAGCGACAGCGGTGACCAGCTCAACGCGGTCATCGGCCTGAATTCAGGCAATGGCGACCTCGTCGTGGCGTGGGAAGGCGATGGTCCGGGTGGTCAGTCGGTCTTCTTCCGCCGTTTCGCGCAGGACGGCAGTGCCCTGGATGCCACGGACCGGGCTGCGGGCACGTTGAACGGAGAGCTGAGCCCCGCTGTGGCGATGGATGCGACCGGGCGATTCGTCATCGCGTGGAATGACGGGCTGCACATCCGCTTCCAGCGCTACGACGCCACTGGGGCGGCCGCCGGTGCCATCACCCAGGTCGACAACGTCTTGTCCGAAAGTGCGGGGGCCTCGATCGCGATGGACAGCACCGGCAACTTCACGCTGGCCTACACCGAGACGAAGACTCTCAAGGGCATCTGGGGCCGCGCCTACCATGCCGATGGCAGCAGTCGTGGCACCTGGTTCTATGTCGATTCCGCCACCGATGCCACCAGTCCGTCGATCAGCCTGGCGCCGGACGGCACGGCGGTGGTCGTCTACCAGAAGGGCGGCGACGGCGGCGGCAAGGGGAGCTACGCCCGGGTCGTCAACGCCGATGGCACCTTTCCGTCTGGCGGTGCTGCCTTCCTGGTCAACCAGACAACGTCAGGTGACCAGCTCTCGGCCTCGGTGGCGGTGCACGATGCCAGCCACTATGTGGTCGCATGGAGCGGCGAGGGGGCGGTCGACAATCTGGCGGTGAGCGTCCGCACCTTCGAGCCGGCGAACACCGCGCCGCAGATCACCAGCGACGGCGGCGGCGCCACGGCGGCGGTGTCCATTCCGGAGAACACCACGGCGGTCACGACGGTCCACGCCACCGACGCCGACTGGCCGGTGCAAGCGCTGGTCTACGCCATCACCGGCGGCGCCGACCAGGCGAAGTTCGCCATCGACAGCCAGAGCGGGGCGCTGACATTCCTCACGCCGCCGAACTTCGAACTGCCGGCGGACGTCGGCGGTAACAACGTCTACAACGTCGTCGTGAGCGCCAGCGACGGGCAGCTCAGCAGCGCCCAGGCCCTGGCGGTGACCGTCACCAATGTCCTTGTGAACGACCAGGTCAGCGCCAAGCCAGACCAGGTCAGCATCGCCTACCAGACCGCCACCAGCGTGAACGTGCTGGCCAACGACCTGCTCGGCACCGGCCCCGCGCTCACGCTGCTGGACCTGGTGCAGCCGACGCACGGCACGGCCGCGATCTCCGCCGGACAGGTGCTCTACACGCCCGACGCCGGCTACGTCGGCAGCGATACGCTGCAATACCGTGTGATCGACAACAGCGAAGGCCTCGCCGGTTACTGGGCGCTCGACGACAACGTCGGCGCCAATGCCGGTGAGCCCAGCCCGGTGGCGGGGGTGCACGGGCAGGCGCTGCAGTTCAACGGCGTCGACGACCGCGTGGCGCTGGCGGGTGTGTCCTACACCCAGGAGTTCACGCTGTCCTACTGGTTCAAGCTGGCCGACAACGTCGGCACCGGCTACCACTATCTGTACGCAGACGGCGCGTCAGGCGCCCAGAACAGCCTCAACGTCTACTTCATCGAAGATGCCACTGTCACCGGGTCCGGCATCCAGAATGTCCTGCGCACCGTGCTGGTCGACAGCAACGATGGCACGGCCATCGCCAACACCTCGGCGCTGGACATCACGGCCACCGGGCTGGCCGACAACCGCTGGCACCAGTACACGCTGACCACCGTGACGGGCACGGGCTCGTTCGTCTACATCGACGGCACCCTGCGCGCCAGCAGCAGCCAGGGTGGAGACACGCTCACGACGAACGGCGCGGTGCTGCTGGGAGCCAGCAGCACGCTCAGCGCCACGCGCTTCCTGACGGGTGCGCTCGACGACGTGGCGCTCTACCACCACACCACACCCGCTTCGTCCGTCGCCGCGCTGGCGAGTGGCCCCGGCGACATCGGCACGGTGACACTCGACGTGGTGCCGGCCAACACGCAGACGCCGGTGATCACCTCGGGCGGTGGCGGTGCTGTGGCGACGGTCAGCCTGGCCGAGAACCTCACCGCGGCCACCGTCGTCACGGCCTACGATACCGACGCTGGCGGGCCGGCCCTGACCTACTCGATCATCGGCGGTGCCGACCAGGCCCGGTTCACCATGGACGCCGCCAGCGGCGCCGTGTCCTTCCGCACTGCGCCGAACTTCGAGCAACCGACCGACACCGGCGCGGACAACGTCTACGACCTCACCGTGCAGGTCAGCGACGGCGTGCACGTCGACACCCAGCAACTCCGGCTGGTGGTCACCGACGCGAACGAATACGGGCTCTCGCCGATCACCGATGCCGATCCTGCGGCCGAGGCGCTCGATGAAAACGCCGCGATCGGCACCCTGGTCGGCTTCACCGCCAGCGCGTTCGATGCCGACGGCACGACCAACACCGTCACCTATTCGCTGGACATTTCGGCCGGCGGACTCTTCGCGATCGATGCCAGCACCGGCGTGTTGAGGCTGGCCGGCACGCTGAACGCAGAGGCCGCCACCAGCCACACCCTGGTCGTGCGCGCCGCCTCGATCGACGGCAGCAACCAGACGCTGCAGGTCACGGTCACCGTGCGCGATCTCAACGAAGCGAGCGTGACGACGCCGTTCGACGCCGATTGGGCGCCGAACACCGTATCGGAGACCGCGGCCATCGGCAGCACCGTGGGCATCACCGCCTCGGCCTTGGACGCGGACGCGACGAACAACGCCGTCACCTACACGCTCACGGACAACGCTGGCGGCCGGTTTGCCATTGGCGCCAGCAGCGGCGTGGTGACGGTCGACAGCGCGCTGGACGCGGAGGTGGCCCTGTCCCACACGATCGTCGTACAAGCGACCTCTGCCGACGGCAGCGTGGCGAACCAGAGCTTCACCATCGCGGTGCAGGACGTGAACGAGTTCAGCGTCACCCCGATCACCGACCTCGACAGCGCGGCAGAGTCGGTCCGCGAAGATGCGGCGATCGGCACTGCGATCGGCTTCCAGGCCCACGCGGTCGATGCGGACGCGACCAGCAGCACCGTCGTCTATTCGCTCGACTACGCAGCCGAGGGGCGCTTCGCGATCGACGCCAGCACGGGCGTGGTGACGGTGGCCGGACTGCTGAACGCCGAAACCGCCACCAGCCATATCCTGATCGTGCGCGCGGCCTCAGGCTACGGCAGCAGCCAGACGCTGCAATTCACGGTCGCGGTACGTGATCTCAACGAAGCGAGCGTGACCGCCCCGTTCGACGCCGATGGGGCACCGAACACCGTGTCGGAGAGTGCGGCCATCGGCAGCGCCGTCGGCCTCACCGCCTCGGCGGTCGATACGGACGCGACGAACAACGCCGTCACCTACACGCTCACGGACAACGCCGGCGGGCGGTTTTCCATCGACTCCAGCAGCGGCGTGGTGAAGGTCGCCAGCGCGCTGGACGCCGAGGTGGCCCTGTCCCACACGGTCGTCGTGCAAGCGACCTCCGCCGACGGCAGCGTGGCCAACCAGAGCTTCACCATCGCGGTGCAGGACGTGAACGAGTTCGGCGTCACCCCGATCACCGACCTCGACAGCGCGGCAGAGTCGGTCCGCGAAGACGCGGCGATCGGCACCGCGATCGGCTTCCAGGCGCGGGCCGTCGATGCGGACGCGACCAGCAGCACCGTCGTCTATTCGCTCGACTACGCGGCCGAGGGGCGCTTCGCGATCGACGCCAACACCGGCGTGGTGACGGTGGCCGGACTGCTGAACGCCGAAACCGCCACCAGCCACATCCTGATCGTGCGCGCGGCCTCAGGCTACGGCAGCAGCCAGACCTTGCAATTCACGGTCGCCGTGCGCGATCTCGACGAAGCCAGCGTGACAACCCCGTTCGACGCCGATGGAGCGTCGAACACCGTGTCGGAGGGTGCGGCCATCGGCAGCACCGTCGGCATCACCGCCTCGGCCGTGGATGCGGACGCGACGAACAACGCCGTCACCTACGCCCTCACGGACAACGCCGGCGGGCGGTTCGCCATCGACTCCAGCAGCGGCGTGGTGACGGTCGACAGTGCGCTCGACGCCGAGGTGGCCCTGTCCCACACGGTCGTCGTGCAGGCGACCTCGGCCGACGGCAGCGTGGCGAGCCAGAGCTTCACCATCGCGGTGCAGGACGTCAACGAGTCCGGCGTCAGCGCGATCACCGACCTCGACAGCGCGGCAGAGTCGGTGCGCGAGGACGCCGTGATCGGCACCGCGATCGGCTTCCAGGCGCGGGCGGTCGATCCGGATGCGACGAACAGCGCCGTCACCTACACGCTGCTCGACAACGCGGGCGGGCGCTTCTCGATCGGGGCCGGTACGGGGGTGTTGACGGTGGTCAGTGCGCTCGACGCAGAAGTCGCACCGAGTCACACGGTGGTCGTGCAGGCGACGTCGGCCGATGGCAGCCTGACGACCCGTAGCGTCACCATCGCCGTGCAGGACGTCAACGAGTTCAATGTCTCCACGCCAGTCGATGCCGACACCGCCACCAACGCGGTGAACGACAACGCCACGACCAACACGCGGGTCGGCATCACGGCCTTCGCCGGGGACCCCGACATCAGTCCGGACCAGATCACCTACGCGCTGGCGGACGACGCCGGCGGGCGGTTTGCCATCGACTCGACCACTGGCGTGGTGACGCTGGCTCGCAGCGTGCTCGCCGACAGCGGCAGCACGCTGAACCTCGTGCTGCAGGCCACCTCCTCGGACGGCAGCGTCGCGACGCAGGCCATGGCGGTCGTGGTGAGCCCGACGAATCTGTACGCGCCGGTCATCACGTCGAACGGCGGAGGCGCCTCGGCGGCCCTCTCGGTGGCGGAAAACACGAGCGGGCTGGTCACCACCCTCGTGGCCACCGACGCCGACGTGTCCGGCGTGCCGCTGAGCTACCAGATCACGGGCGGCGCCGATGCCGCCCGGTTCACGCTGGACGCGGCCACCGGCGCGCTGCGCTTCCTGGCCGCGCCGGATGCGGAGGCAGCGCTCGATGCCGGCGCCGACAACCAGTACGACGTGGTCGTGCAGGCCAGCGACGGCGTGCTGGTCGACACCCAGGCGCTGCGCGTGACGGTGCTTGACGTCAATGAACTGGCCATCAGCGCCATCACCGACCTCGATCCGGCAGCGGATGCCGTGCAGGAGAACGCGGCGATCGGCACCGTGGTGGGGGCGCAGGTCCTGGCGGTCGACGGCGATGCCACGAACAGCACCGTGACCTACTCGCTCGACGACACGGCGGGTGGCCGCTTCGCGATCGGCGCCAGCTCGGGCGTGGTGACGGTGGCCGGTCTGCTGGACGCCGAGACGGCGCTGAGCCACACCATCCTCGTGCGGGCGGCATCAAGCGATGGCAGCGCGACGACGCTGGCGCTGACCATCGCCGTGCAGGACGTCAACGAATACGGCGTCAGCGCCATCTCGGATGCCGACGCCCGGGCGAACAGCGTGCGCGAGGACGATCCGGTCGGCACCACCGTTGGCGTGACGGTGCTGGCGCAGGACCTCGATGCAACCACCAATGCCGTCCGCTATTCGCTCGACGACAACGCGGGCGGGCGCTTCGCGATCAACGCAAGCACCGGCGTGGTCACCATTGCGCAGGTGCTGGACGCCGAGACGGCGTTGAACCACTCCATCGTGGTGCGGGCCGTGTCGAGCGACGGCAACGCGACGACACTGGCGCTGACCATCGCCGTGCAGGACGTCAACGAATACGGCGTCAGCGCCATCACCGACTCCAACGCGCAGGCCAACAGCGTGCGAGAGGACGATCCGGTCGGCACCGTCGTCGGCCTGACCGCGCTGGCGCAGGACCTTGACGCGACCGCCAACGCCGTCACTTACTCGCTCAGTGACAACGCAGGAGGGCGCTTCGACATTGACGCCAACACGGGCGTCGTCACCATTGCCCGGGCGCTGGATGCCGAGACGGCGCAGAGCCACAGCATCGTCGTGCGGGCACTGTCGGCCGATGGCAGCGTGCAGTTGCAGACCTTCAGCATCGCGGTGCGCGATGTCGACGAGTTCGATCTGGTGGCGATCAGCGATCTGGATGCCAGCCCCGACACCGTGGCGGAAAACGCCGCGATCGGTACGCAGGTGGGCTTCACCGCGCAGTCGGTCGATGCCGACGTGAGCAACAACACGGTCAGCTACTCGCTCGACGACACGGCGGGTGGCCGCTTCGCGATCGACGCCAGCTCGGGCGTGGTGACGGTGGCCGGGCTGCTGGACGCCGAGACGGCGTTGAACCACTCCATCGTGGTGCGGGCCGTGTCGAGCGACGGCAGCGCGACGACGCTGTCGCTGACCATCGCCGTGCAGGACGTCAACGAATACGGCGTCAGCGCCATCTCGGATGCCGATGCCCGGGCGAACAGCGTGCGCGAGGACGACCCGGTCGGCACCGTCGTCGGCCTGACCGCGCTGGCGCAGGACCGCGACGCCACCAGCAGCACCGTCGCCTACGCACTCGCCGACGACGCGGGCGGGCGCTTCTTCATCGATGCCAGCACCGGCGTCGTCACCATCGCGCGGGCGCTGGACGCCGAGACGGCGCAGAGCCACAGCATCGTCGTGCGGGCGCTGTCGGTCGATGGCAGCGTGCAGCTGCAGACCTTCGGCATCGCGGTGCGCGATGTCGACGAGTTTGATCTGCTGGCAATCAGTGACGTGGACGGTGCAGCCAATGTCGTCGCGGAGAACGCCGCGGTCGGCACGCGGGTGGGGATCACGGCCCAGTCGGTCGACGCCGACGTCACGAACAACACCGTCACCTATGCGCTCCTCGACAGCGCGGGAGGCCGGTTCGCGATCGACGCTGCCAGCGGCGTGGTCACCGTCGCCGGTCCGCTGGACGCCGAGACCGCCCTGGCCCACACCATCGTCGTGCAGGCGACGTCGAGCGACAACAGCCAGTGGACGCAGGCGTACACCGTCGCGGTGACGGACGTGGACGAGTTCGACCTCGCCGCGGTCAGCGACACGGATGGCGCGGCCGATGCCGTGGCGGAAAACGCCGCGGTCGGCACACGGGTGGGTCTCACCGCGCAATCGGTCGACGCGGACGTCACCAACCACACCGTCACCTACGCGCTGCTGGACAGCGCGGGCGGCCGGTTCGCGATCGACGCGGCCACCGGCGTGGTCACGGTGGCGGGCGCGCTCGATGCCGAAACGGCGCTGAGCCACACGCTGGTCGTGCAGGCCACCTCCGCCGACGGCAGCGTGTGGGCGCAGGCCTTCACCGTGCAGGTGACGGACGTGGACGAGTTCGATCTGGTCGCGGTGAACGACGCGGATGGCGCGGCCGACACGGTGGCGGAAAACGCGGCCGCCGGCACGCCGGTGGGCCTCACCGCCCGGTCCGTCGACGCCGACGCGACGAGCAGCACGGTCACCTATGCGCTGGCGGACAACGCCGGTGGGCGCTTCGCGATCGACGCCACCACGGGCGTGATCACGGTGGCGGGCGCGCTGGATGCCGAGACGGCGATGGCGCACACGCTGGTCGTGCAGGCCACCTCGGCCGATGGCAGCCTGTGGACGCAGGCCTTCACCGTGCGCGTGACGGATGTGGACGAGTTCGACCTCGTCGCGGTGAACGACGCCGATGCGTCCCCCAGCGTGCTGCCGGAAAACGCCGCGGCTGGCACGCTGGCGGGCATCACCGCCCACGCGGTCGATGCCGACGCCACGAACAACTCCGTCACCTACACGCTGGCGGACAGCGCAGGCGGCCGCTTTGCCATCGACGCGGGCACCGGCGTGGTCACGCTGGCCGGCACGCTGGATGCCGAGACGGCGCTGTCCCACACGCTGGTCGTGCAGGCCACCTCCGCCGACGGCAGCCTGTGGACGCAGGCCTTCACCGTGCAGGTGACGGACGTGGACGAGTTCGACCTGGTCGCCGTCGACGACGCGGATGCGACCCGCAATGCGGTCGCGGAAAACGCCGCGGTCGGCACGGCCGTGGGACTGCGGGCGTCGTCGGTCGATGCCGATCTGACGACCAATGCCATCACCTATTCGCTGGACGACTCGGCGGGCGGGCGCTTCGCGGTCGACGCGGCGACCGGCGTGGTGACGCTGGCGCGTGCGGTGCCGGACGAGGGCGTGGCCACGCGCACGGTCGTGCTGCGCGCCACTTCGGCCGATGGCAGCACGGTGGCTGCGTCGTTCGCCATCGCCGTCCTGCCGGTCAACGAACAGGCGCCGGTGATCGACTCGGACGGCGGCGGCGCGGGTGCGGCGCTCGCGGTCGACGAGGGACAGACCGCGGTGACGCAGGTGCTGGCGCATGACAACGATCTGCCCGCCGACACGCTGCGCTACACGGTTTCGGGTGGCGCCGACGCGGCCCTGTTCACCGTCGATGCCGTCACCGGCGTGCTGCGTTTCGCCGCGGCACCCGATGCCGAAGCGCCGCGTGACCAGGGCGCCGACAACCTCTACGAGGTGAGCGTGCAGGTCAGCGACGGCCTGTACACCGACGAGCAGGCGCTGCGCATCACCGTACAGCCGCTCAACGACACGGCGCCGGTGATCACCAGCGACGGCGGCGGCGCCACGGCCGTGCGCCATGTCGCCGAGAACACGCTGGCGGTGACGCAGGTGCAGGCCCGCGATGCCGACTTGCCCGCTGACACGCTGACCTACGCCGTGTCCGGCGGCGCGGACGCCGCGCTGTTCGCGGTCGACGCCACCACCGGCGCGCTGCGCTGGCGCGCCGCACCGGACCGCGAGACGCCCCGCGACGCGGGCGCCGATGGCGTCTACGACGTGACCGTCCGCGTGAGCGACGGGCTGCACACGGCGTCGCAGTCGCTGGCGGTGGTGGTGGACAACGTGGACGAAGCGCCGCGGCTCGACACCAATGCGTTGGCGATTCTCGAAGGCGGCACGGCCCGGCCGGTGCTGCTGGCCAGCGATGTCGACACCCCCGCCGCGGCGCTGGTCTACACCGTGCAGGACCTGACGGGTGGCCGCTTCGAGCAGACCACCGCGCCGGGTGTGGCGGTCACGCGCTTCACGCAGGCCGAGGTCGATGCGGGTGCGATCCGCTTTGTCGCCGATGGCAACGAGGCCGCACCAAGCTACCGCCTGACGCTGGCCGACGCCACGACGACGCTGGCGCCGCAGGCCGCGCAGGTGGCGTTCACGCCCGTGAACGATGCGCCGGTGAGCGCCGCGGTCGATCTCGGCACGGTCGACGAGGACACGGCGCGTGTCATCACCACGGCGGACCTGCTCGTCGGCGCCAGCGATGCCGAGGGCGATGCGCTGTCGGTGTCGACCCTGCGGCTGACGGGCGGCGAAGGCACGCTGGTCGATCTGGGCGGCGGCCGCTGGCGCTTCGACCCGGCCGCGGACTGGCATGGCGCGGTGACGCTGGCGGGCGAGGTCAGCGACGGGCAGGCGGGCGTGGCGCTGGTGGCGGCGCTGCAGGTGCAGGCCGTCAACGACGCGCCGCGCATCACCAGCAGCGGCGGCGCAGCCACGGTGGCGCTCGACCAGGCGGAAAACACCATCGAGGTCACCACGCTGGTCGGCGCGGACGTCGACGCCGACGCGCCGCTGCACTACGCGGTGGTGGGTGGCGCCGATGCGGCGCGCTTCCAGATCGATGCGGCGACGGGCGTGCTGTCCTTCCGCCAGGCGCCGGACCACGAGCAGCCGGCCGATGCCAATGGCGACAACCGCTACGACGTGCGGGTGGAGGTCAGCGACGGCGCGTTGACGGCGCAGCAGGCCTTGCAGATCACGGTGAGCAATGTCGACGAGGCGCCGGTGGTGACGCGCAACGTCGCGCTGATCTCCGATGGCAAGGTCACGCTCGTGCTGCACGCCAGCGACCAGGACACCCCGGCGACCGCGCTGACCTACCGGGTGGACAGCGTGCAGGGCGGGCAGTTCGAATTGGCGACGGCGCCAGGGCAGGCGGTGACCGTGTTCACGCAGGCGGATCTGGACGCCGCCCGCGTCACCTGGGTCGCGCCGGTCGGCAGCACCGCCACGGCCTTCGCGCTGCGCCTGAGCGACGGTCAATCGGAAGTGCGGATCGGTGCACCGACGCAGCAGCGCCAAGCGGCCCCGGCGGTCGAAATGACTTTGGCGGCGGTGGCTGCAGGAGATGCCAGCGCAGCCACTTCGGCCGGCGACAGCGCTGCCACGACGACCACCACGCCGGTGGCGGCGGCTGCGCGGCGGACGGATCCTGTGCTGCCTCCGCCGGCTGACAGCGTGGGTGACGACGGTGCACTCGGCCCCAGGCCGCGCACGGACGAGGACGCTGGTTCAGCACGGGGCGGTGGCGTGCGGCCGGCGGCGGTCGAGGCGCCGGTGGTCCGCTCGCCCGCGGCCCGCGCAGCCGCCGCTGCCGAGCCGCCGGCCGCGGCGGCGCTGGACCTGCCCTCGGAAGGCGGGGAGGCGCCGAAGCGGCTGGTGGCCTACGCCGACCTCTGGGGCTCACGCTCCGGCACCTCGCTGGCCGAGCAGATGGACCGGCTGCGCCAGGAGGTGGCCGACGCGCAGCAGGCCGGCATGGTCTCGCTGGCCTCGACGGCGCTGGTCTCGACCGGCCTGTCGGTGGGCTACGTGATCTGGCTGGTGCGCGGCGGCGTGCTGATGACCAGCCTGATGTCGGTCGTGCCGGCCTGGGCGGGCATGGATCCGCTGCCGGTGCTGGCCGAGATGCGCCGCCACCCGTCTGGCACGGCATCGGCGGACGGCGTCGGCGACGGTGACGACGGCGGGGATGACGGTGGTGACGACCCGATCGAGAAACTGTTCAGCAAGGCCCGTCGCCTGCTGGTGCGCCCGGCCGCCGGGCCGTCGGCGGCACCTGAACTGCCGGAGAGGTCCGCATGAGCATGAAGTTCCGCATGAAACCCCTGTCCTCGCGCTTCCATCTGGCGCTGGGGCTGAGTTCGCTGGTGGTCAGCGTGCTGTTGATGGCGCAGTTTGCCGGGCTGCTGCCCGACCGCGACGCCCCGCTGCGCGCGGCCCGGGTCACGCTGGCCGAGACGGTGGCCGTCAGCAGCATGGTGATGCTCGGCGAGCAGGACCGCGACCGGCTGCAGCAGGTGCTCGACTTTGTCGTGCAGCGCAATCCGGCGCTGCGCTCCGTGCGGCTGCGCCGCGCCGATGGGCTGCTCTATCTCCAGGCGGGCACGCCCGGCGAGGCTGGCGCACCGGAGGTGTCGGCCTCGGACAACGCAGACGCCGGATCGACCGACACCCACCTGCGGCTGCAGCTGGTGCAGGGCGGCATGCCCTGGGGCCAGGCCGAGCTGCAGTTCGATCCGCTGCGCGATACCGCCAACTGGCGTTCGTGGCTGGGATCGACCGAGCTGCTGGTGGCGTCGACCGCGCTGTGCTGCTTCGTGTCGTTCTATGTCTACCTGCGCCGGATGCTGCGCCACCTCGACCCGTCCCGGGTGATTCCGGGCCGCGTGCGCACCGCCTTCGACACGCTGGCCGAGGGCCTGATGGTGCTGGACCCGGCCGGGCGCATCGTGCTGGCGAACCGCGCGTTCAGCGAGGTGGTCGGTGAAGACAGCGACGCGCTGATCGGCCGGCCGGCGACGGGGCTGGGCTGGTCGCAGCCCACGCTGCCGGGGGTGGAGAACACGCCGTGGCAGCAGGTGTTCACCGACGGCCAGCCGCGGCGCAATGTGCTGATGCACCTGACCGACGCCGATGGCCGCGCCCGCACCTTCATGGTCAATGCCTCGCCCGTGCCCGGCGCCGGTGGGCAGCCGGCCGGCACGCTGATCAGCCTGGACGACGTGACGACGCTGGAGGAGAAGGAAGTCCAGCTCCGCCTGGCCCGCGACGAGGCCGAGGCCGCCAACCGCGCCAAGAGCGACTTCCTGGCCAACATGAGCCACGAGATCCGCACGCCGATGAACGCGATCCTGGGTTTTGCCGAGCTGCTGCGCCGCGGCTGGCAGAACAACCCGCAGGACACGCGCCGCCACCTCGACACCATCCTCGGCAGCGGCCGCCACCTGCTGGCGCTGATCAACGACATCCTCGACCTGTCCAAGGTCGAGGCCGGGCGGCTGGAGGTGGAGCGCGTGCCCTGCGCCGTGCACCAGGTCGTGCACGAGGTGGCCGACATCATGCGGCTGCGGGCCGAGGAGAAGGGCGTGCAGCTGGTCGTCGCCTTTCCTGCCGCCTTGCCCGCCACCGTGCTGACCGACCCGGCCCGCGTGCGCCAGATCGTCACCAACCTGATCGGCAACGCGCTGAAGTTCACCCTGCAGGGGAAGGTGACCGTGACGCTGCGCCTGGTGAACGCGGCCGGGGACGCCACGCCGCGCCTGGCGATCGACATCGCCGACACCGGCATCGGCATCCCGGCCGACAAGCTCGACGCAATCTTCGAGCCCTTCGTGCAGGCCGAGGCCTCGACCACGCGCCAGTTCGGCGGCACCGGGCTGGGCCTGGCGATCAGCCGGCGCTTTGCCCGCGCCCTGGGCGGGGACGTGACGGTGAGCAGCACGCCGGGGCAGGGCAGCACCTTCCACGTCCTGCTGGACGCTGGTGCGCTCGACGGCATCGACTGGCTGGCACCGCAGGCGCTCTCGGCCGTGCGGCGCCCGCAGGCCACGGGTGGCGCGACACACTGGCAGTTCGACGCCGGCCGCGTGCTGGTGGTCGACGACGGCGCCGAGAACCGCGAGCTGGTGCGGCTGGTGCTGGAGTCGGCCGGACTGACGGTGCTGGAGGCCTGCGATGGGGCGGTGGCGCTGGACGTGGTGGAACGCGAGGCGCCGGACCTCGTGCTGATGGACGTGCAGATGCCAGTGATGGACGGCTACACGGCCACCCGCACGCTGCGCGAACGCGGCTGCACGCTGCCGGTGCTGGCGCTGACCGCCAACGCCATGAAGGGCTTCGAGCAGCAGATCGAGGCCGCCGGCTTCACCGGCTACCTGACCAAGCCGGTCGACATCGACGCGCTGCTGACCGAACTGGCCGGGCGCCTGGGCGGGCGGCAGGTGGCCGGCGCCTTGCCGGAGCGGGCTGCTGCGCCCGCGTCGACCTCGGTGCCGGTGCCGGTGCTGGCGCAGGCCGCACTGCCGGTCGATAGCGCCCCCATCGTCTCGCGCCTGGCCGACCATCCGCGCCTGTCGCGCGTGGTGCGCACCTTCGGCCGCACGCTGCCCGTCAAGCTGGCCGCGATGCAGTCGGCGCTGGACGATGGCCGCCTGAACGACCTGGCCGATCTGGCGCACTGGCTCAAGGGCGCAGGCGGCACGGTCGGCTTCGATGTCTTCTTCGAGCCTGCGCGTGAATTCGAACGCCTGGCCCGCGCCGGTGAACCGGCTGAACTGGAGCGCGTGATGCGCCAGATCCAGGCGCTCGCCCGCCGGATCGTGATCCCCCACGGCGAAACGGCTGCGGCCGCCACCCTTGCCTGAGACCTCGCGCATGTCTGCACTACAAACGTCCGCCCCGCTCGTCCCGTCCCAGCCGTCCCAGCCGTCGCTGTCGGATGTGACCATCATGATGGTCGACGACGAACCGATGATGACCGACGTCGCCCAGGCCTATCTGGAGGACGCCGGCTACACCCGCTTCGTCGCGGTCCACGATCCGCTGCAGGCCATGGAGATCGCCCGCGCGCAGCGGCCAGGGCTGATCCTGCTCGACCTGATGATGCCGGAGCTGAACGGCTTCGACCTGCTGCGCCTGATCCGCCTGGACGAGCGGCTGCGCTACACGCCGGTGATCGTGCTGACGGCGGCCAGCGACCCCGCCAGCAAGCTGCGCGCGCTGGAGCTGGGCGCGACCGAGTTCCTGTCCAAGCCGGTGGACGCCAGCGAGCTGAAGATCCGCGTGCGCAACAGCCTGGCCTTCAAGGTCTACCAGGACCGGCTCGCCAACGACGACCCGCTCACCGGCCTGCCGAACCGGCGCGTCTTCGTCGAGCAGCTCAAGGCGGGGCTGGTGCGCGCCCGCTACAGCCGCGGCACGCTGGCGCTGCTGCACCTCAACCTCGACCGCTTCCGCCAGATCAACGACACCCTGGGCCACGGCACCGGCGACCTGCTGCTGGCGGCAGTGGCCGAGCGCCTGCGCCAGACCACCCGCGCCACGCACAGCCTGCTCGGCCAGCGCCTGGGCGACACGCCCTTCCTGGCGCGGCTGGGCGGCGACGAGTTCGCGCTGCTGATGCCCGACATTCCGGCGCCCGAGGCGGCGGGCCGGGTGGCGCGGCAGGTGCTGGACGCGCTGTCGCGCTCCTTCCATGTCGACGGACAGGACGTCTACCTCACGCCCAGCATCGGCATCTCGATCTTCCCGGACGATGGGGCCGACGACGCCTCGCTGCTGCGCAATGCCGGCGTGGCGATGCAGCACGTCAAGGCCAGCGGGCGCAACGGCGTCGAGTTCTACAGCGAGAAGATCAACACCGTCTCGGTCGAGCGGCTGCTGCTGGAGACGCAGCTGCGCGGCGCCATCGAGCGCGACGAGCTGGTGCTGCACTACCAGCCCAAGGTCGACCTGCGCACCGGCCACATCGTCGGCGCCGAGGCGCTGCTGCGCTGGCAGCACCCGACGCTGGGGCTGGTGGCGCCGGGGCGCTTCATCCCGATCGCGGAGGAGTGCGGGCTGATCGTCGAGATCGGTGAATGGGTGATCCAGCGCGCCTGCGCGCAGCTGGCGCAGTGGCGGGCCGAGCACCGGCTGGCGGTGCGCGTGGCGGTGAACGTGGCGCGGCACAGCGTCGTGTCCGGCACGCTGCTCGACATCACCCGGGACGCCTTGCAGCGCCACCGTGTGCCGGCCAAGCAGCTCATCCTCGAACTCACCGAGAGCATGCTGATGGACCGCGTCGACGCCACCGCGGCCAAGCTGCACGCGCTGCGGGCACTGGGCGTGGAGCTGTCGATCGACGACTTCGGCACCGGCTACTCCTCGATGAGCTACCTCAAGCAGTTCCCGGTGCAGGAGCTGAAGATCGACCGCTCCTTCGTCAAGGGCACCCCCGGCGACCGCACCGACACCGCCATCGTGCGGGCGCTGGTCGTGCTGGGGCACAGCCTGGGCATGCGGGTCGTGGCCGAGGGCGTCGAGACTGAAGACCAGCGCGTCGCCATGCAGACGCTGCGCTGCGACTGCTACCAGGGCTTCCTGTGCAGCCCGGCGCTGCCGGCCGCCGACTTCATCCAGAAGGTCCGCGAGGTCAACGGCCAGCCGGCCCGCGCCTGATCGGCCGGCCGAGCTGCATCGACAGGACCCCCACGCCGCCACCGTTGCGGACCTGCGTGTAGCCCAGCTGCTGCAGCAGCTGGCAGGCCATGCCCGAGCGCATGCCCGACTGGCAGTACAGCAGCAGCGGGGTCGCCAGATCCGGCACGGCGCGGGCGATGGTCTGCGCGAGCTGGTCCAGCGGCAGGCTGAGCGCGCCGTCGATGTGGCCGCCCGCGAATTCGCCCTCGCTGCGCACATCGATCAGCTGTTCGGTGGCCGGCACGGTGGCCGCGGCGGAGGTAGAAGGTGTGCGATTGAACCAGCCCATGGGCAACTTTCTCGTGTTGTGCGGCAGGAAGGTGAGCGCCATAATATCAGCCAATAACGATATTTAGATGGATCCCGACGCCGGGGTTCAGCCATTCGCCGGAGACTCCGATGACCCTGCCTCAGCCGCCTGCGCCGCGTCCCGCTGCACCTTCGAACACCACGGTGGCCAGCCGCCGGATGGCCTTGCGTCGCCTGGGACTGGGGGCCGGTGCCCTCGGTCTGGGGCTGGTGGCGGGGCCGGAGGGCGCGCTCTTCGCGGCCCAGGTCGGTGACTTCCTGGTCGGCCCGCCCGTGGCCGACGTCGCGCCCCGCCAGCTCAGCCCGCATGTCTGGCTGATCTACGCCCGCGACGGTTTCCCGACCCCCGAGAACCGCGGCCTGATGGCCAGCGTGGTCTTCGTCGTGACCTCGGTCGGCGTGGTCGTGCTGGACTCGGGCGCCTCGCTGCAGATCGGCGAGATGGCGATCCGCATGATCCGCACGGTGACGCCGAAGCCGGTGGTCGCCGTCTTCAACAGCCACTACCACGGGGACCACTGGCTGGGGAACCACGCCTTCGCCCAGACCTTCGGCGCCGATCTGCCCATCCACGCGCTGCCGAACACCATCGCGCAGATCCGTGGCACCGAGGGCAGCACCTGGCGCTCGCTGATGGAGCGCTGGACCAACCAGGCCACCGCGGGCACCGAGGTGGTGGTGCCGAACCGCCCGGTCACGCCCGGCGAGCGCCTGCGCTTCGGCGACGTGACGCTGGTGATGCACCACCACGGCACGGCGCACACCCCGTCTGACCTGTGCGTGCAGGTGGTCGAGGACGGGATCACCCATGTCGGCGACATCGCGATGACGAACCGCATCGCCAACCTCGACGATGGCTCGTACCCGGGCACGTTCAAGTACTACGCCGCGATGCAGGCGGCCACCGGCACCCAGCTCTGGGTGCCCGGCCATGGTGAGCCGGGACGCGACCTGCTCGAGACCTACGGCCGCTTCCTCGCCGGGATCTGGGAGCCCTGCGTGCAGGCCGTGAAGGAAGGGCGGGACCTGGCGTCCGCCAAGGCCCTGGTGCTGCGCGACCCGCGCGTGGCCGTCCGGGGGACGACGATGGCGGGCTTCGACACCAACATCGGCAAGTACGTCAGCCTGGCCTACCTGGAGGCGGAGAAAGAGGCGTTCTGACCGCAGCATGGTTGGAACGCAGGCCGTTTTTCTCGGGCGTCTCCGTGTTTCTACTGAGGCCCGGGTCAGAAAAATTCCATAACATCCGTTTGTGCTTATATCTAAATAGTCAAACAGACTGCAGGACGGATTTTGTGAGTGCTTCCGGGACTTCCGACAGCGATCGGGTCTTCGAGCTGGCAGCCGAGTTGTTCGGGCTGCTCTCGGCGCCTGTCCGGCTGCGCATCGTCTGCGAGTTGCTGGACGGCGAACAGAACGTGGGCCAGCTGACCGAGCGGGTCGGGGCCAGCCAGCCCAACCTGTCGCAGCACCTGGCCACGCTCTACCGCTGCGGCATCCTGGCCCGGCGGCGGGTGGGGGCACAGGTCTGGTACCGGATTGCCAATGACCGCGTGCAGGTGCTCTGCGAGGCTGTGCGCGACGGTTCGAAGATTTGAAGAGGAGCTTTTTCGTGTCCCACGATCCATCCGATGACCGCAACGACCCGGTGACGGGTTCGCGCTTCGGTCGCCTGATCAAGGCGCCCGAGAACTTCCTGGACCCGGCCGGTGTGCGCACCGTCTTCCAGGAGGCCAAGGCCGGCCGGCGCGATTTCATCCGCCGTGCCTTCGCCGGGGCCGCAGCCGCCGGTGCGGCGCCGCTGGTGATGGCGCAGGCCAATCCGGTGCCCAGCGAAGGGGGTGACCCGAACATCCTGAACCTGCCCGCGCACAGCATGGGTCTGGGGCAGGGCGTCGCGGCCAACAACGGCTATGGCCTGCCCTCGCAGTTCGAGCGCAATGTCCAGCGCCGCCAGAGCCCGGGTCTGACGCAGACCACGCAGGCCTCGGTGTCGTTCGCGCCGCTGCAGTCGCTGTTCGGCATCGTCACGCCCAGCGGCCTGCACTTCGAGCGCCACCACCAGGGCTGGTGGGACGTCGACCCGAGCAAGCACCGCCTGATGCTCAACGGCTCCGACCCGACGCTGATGAAGACCCCCAGGGTCTTCACGATGGACGAGATCATGCGGCTGCCGTCGGTGTCGCGCTTCCACTTCATCGAGTGCGGTGCCAACACGGCGGTCGAGTGGGGCAACGTCGCGGTGCCGACGGTGCAGTACACGCACGGCATGGTCTCCTGCAGCGAGTTCACGGGCGTGCCCCTGAAGATCCTGTTCGACCTGTGCGGCGTGGACTACAAGAAGGCCCGCTACGTGCTGGGCGAGGGTGCCGACGGTTCGTCGATGACGCGCACCATCCCGATGGAGCTGGTCGAGTCGGGCGAGGTCTTCGTGGCCTACGGGCAGAACGGCGAGATGCTGCGCCCCGAGAACGGCTATCCGCTGCGGCTGGTGGTGCCGGGTGTCCAGGGGGTGAGCTGGGTCAAGTACCTGCGCCGCATCGAGGTGGGGGATGCGCCCTACGCCGCCAAGGACGAGGCCGTCCACTACATGGACCTGGTGCCCGGTGGCCTGCACCGGCAGTACACCAATCTGCAGGAGTGCAAGAGCGTGGTGACGACACCCTCGGGTGGTCAGGTGCTGCTCGACAAGGGCTTCTACAACATCTCCGGGCTGGCCTGGTCGGGCAAGGGCCGGATCAAGAAGGTCGATGTCTCGGTGGATGGTGGCCGCAACTGGCGCACCGCGCGCCTCGAAGGCCCCGTGCAGAACAAGGCGCTGACCCGCTTCAACCTCGACTGGATCTGGGACGGCAAGCCCGCGCTCATCCAGAGCCGCGCCACCGACGAGACCGGCTACGTGCAACCGGTCTACCGGCAACTGCGTGCCGTGCGCGGCACGCGCTCGATCTACCACAACAACGCCGTCCAGACCTGGCTGGTGCAGGAAAGCGGGGAGGTGAAGAATGTCCAGCTCTCGTGAACGTCTGAATCTGGTCGTCGCGGCCACGCTGGTCCTGCTGTCCGGCGCTGCGCTGGCGCAGTCGGCGATGCCCGGCATCGGCCGGCCGGCGACGCCGAAGGAAATTGCCGCCTGGGACATCGACGTGCGTCCCGACTTCAAGGGCCTGCCCAAGGGGTCGGGGTCGGTCGCCCAGGGCCAGGACGTCTGGGAAGGCAAGTGCGCGCAGTGCCACGGCGTGTTCGGCGAGTCCAACGAGGTGTTCAGCCCGCTGGTCGGCGGCACCACGGCCGAGGACATCAGGACGGGCCGTGTCGCCAAGCTGAACGACACCTCCTTTCCCGGCCGCACCACGCTGATGAAGGTCGCCACGGTCTCGACGCTGTGGGACTACATCAACCGCGCCATGCCGTGGCCCGCACCGAAGTCGCTCAAGACCGACGAGGTCTACGCGGTCACGGCCTACCTGCTCAACATGGGCGGTGTGGTGCCGGACAACTACGTGATGTCGGACAAGAACATCGCCGAGGTGCAGGCCCGCATGCCCAACCGCAACGGCATGACGCTCGACCACGGCCTGTGGCCGGGCAAGGCGATGAAGACCGCCGGCAAGCCCGACGTGAAGGCCGTGGCCTGCATGACGAACTGCGAGGCCGAGCCCAAGGTCGCCTCCTTCCTGCCCGAATACGCCCGCAACAACCACGGCAATCTGGCGGAACAGAACCGCATGGTGGGTGCGCAGCATGGCGCCGACACGACCCGACCGGCTGGCAGCGCGGTCGCGGCGCCAGTCGCTCCGCCCCCGGTCAAGGCCGAGTCCGCACCGACGGTGTCCGCTTTGCTGCAGAAATACAGCTGCACCGCGTGCCATGCGGTCGACAGCAAGCTGGTCGGCCCTGCCTTCCGCGAGATCACCCGCAAGTACGGCAGTCAAGCCGATGGCGTCGCCTACCTCGCCGGCAAGATCAAGTCCGGCGGCGGCGGCGTGTGGGGGCAAATCCCGATGCCGCCGCAGTCCCTGTCCGATACCGAGGCCCGTATGATCGGCCAATGGCTGATCAATGGCGCCAAGAACTGAGGCGCCCTGTATGAATTCACCTAGGAGTTCCACGATGCAAACCCGTCGCGAAATGCTCAGCCGCAGTGCTGGCGTGGCCGCCATGCTGGCTGGCCTGGGCCTGCTGCCCGCCGTGGCACAGGCCGAGTACGCCGCTGCCGCCTTCGAGGCCAAGACCATGGCCGACCTGACCAAGTCCCTCGGCATCTCCACGCCGACCGAAAGCAAGGACATCACCATCACCGGTCCGGACATCGCCGAGAACGGCGCCGTGGTGCCGGTGGGCTGCTCGACGGCCCTGCCGGGCGTCAAGCGCATGCTGATCCTGGTCGAGAAGAACCCGTCCATGCTGTGCGCCGCCTTCGACGTGAGCGATGCGGTCGACGCGAACTTCAACACCCGCGTGAAGATGGGCCAGTCGTCGAACGTGATGGCGGTGGCGGTCATGAACGACGGCAAGGTGCTGTTCGCGCAAAAGGAAGTCAAGGTCACCCTCGGCGGCTGCGGCGGCTGATCAACCAGGAGAAGAACATGGCAGATCCGATGCGCATCCGCGCACAAGTTTCCGGCGACAAGGCCACCGTGCGTGTGCTGATGAGCCACGAGATGGAAACCGGCCAGCGCAAGGACGCCGCCGGCAAGGTGATCCCCGCCTGGTACATCCAGGAAGTCACCGCCGCCCTCAACGGCAAGACGGTGATGACCGCGCAGTGGGGCCCTTCGGTGTCGAAGAACCCCTTCCTGCAGTTCAACATCAAGGGCGCCAAGGCCGGTGACAAGGTCAGCGTGGGCTGGACCGACAACAAGGGCGACAAGCGCAGCGACGAAGCCACGGTGAGCTGAGTCCTCCTGCGCATGGCAGTCTGAACGACCACGACGGCCTCCGCGCAAGCAGGGGGCTGTCGGCGTTTCCACACCCGACGAGACCGACGAGACCGAGGAGACCATGAACAAGACCACCATCGCCAGCGTCCTGCTGGCCTGCGCCCTGCCGCTGATGGCGCAGGAAAAATCCGCTGCCGACGGCATCGCCGAATACCGCGCGATGCTGGCCGACGGCAACCCGGCCGAGCTGTTCGAGGCCAAGGGCGAGGACCTGTGGAAACAGAAGCGCGGTCCGAAGAACGTCTCGCTGGAGCAGTGCGACCTGGGCAAGGGGCCGGGCGTGGTGAAGGGGGCGTTTGTCGAGCTGCCCCGCTACTTCAAGGACACCGGCCGGTCACAGGACCTGGAGTCGCGCCTGGTGAGCTGCATGGAGACGCTGCAGGGCTTCAACGGCGCGGAGATCGCGAAGACGCCCTTCGGCAAGGGCGAGCAGAACAACGTCACGGCGCTGGCGACCTGGATCGCCGCCGAGTCCAAGGGCCTGCGCTTTGCCTTGCCGCAGGACCATGCGCAGGAAAAGCGCATGTACGCGGTCGGCCAGCGGGCCTTCTTCTACCGCGGCGGCCCGCACGACTTCAGCTGCGCCACCTGCCATGGCGAGGAGGGCAAGCGCATCCGCCTGCAGGACCTGCCACAGCTCACCAAGAACCCCGGCGACGGCGTCGGCTTCGCGGCCTGGCCGGCCTACCGGGTCAGCAATGGCCAGATGTGGGGCATGCAGCTGCGCCTGAACGACTGCTTCCGCCAGCAGCGCTTCCCGTACCCCGGCTTCGGCTCGGAGCTGACGATCGCGCTGGCGACCTACATGGGGGTCAACGCCAAGGGGGCCGCCTCGGTGGCGCCCGCCCTCAAGCGTTGAGTCACGCTGAGCTTGAACCCAAGGAACAGAGCATGAACACGTTCAAGAAGATGGCGTTCGCGCTGAGCGCAGTGGCCGTGGCGGCCATCACCGTCGGTTGCGCCACCGGGCCGTCGCCCGAGGAACTCGACCGCGATGCGGTGGCCGTGATCCGCAGCGCTTTCCGCGACGAAGGCATCGCCAAGGTGGACCGCCTGAACCAGGACGCGGCCAACGAGGCCTGCTCGAAGGCGCTCGGCCAGGAGTTGCCGGCTGCCGCCGCCAAGGCCATCGAGGAGGCCAGCCTGAAGGCGGTCAAGGCCCCCTCGGACGGCCAGTACCTGGGCGACTGGAAGCTCGGCGAAGCCATCGCCCAGAGCGGGCGCGGGCTGACCTACACCGATGACGCGAAGACCGTCAACGGCGGCAACTGCTACAACTGCCACCAGATCGACAAGAAGGAAATCTCCTTCGGCACCATCGGTCCGAGCCTCTACAACTACGGCAAGCTGCGCGGTGTCAGCGACCCGGCCAGCGACGCCGCCCGGCCGATCGTCGAGTACACCTGGACCAAGCTGTGGAATGCGCGGGCCTACAGCGCCTGTTCGCAGATGCCGCGCTTCGGCCACATGGGCATCCTCGACGAGGCGCAGATCCGCCACGTGATGGCGCTGCTGCTCGACCCGAAGTCGCCGGTCAACCAGTAGTTCCGACCTGCCCGCGCCAGCGGGCATCCACCGCAAATATCACTGACTGCTGATCCATGAATCTCTCCAAACGTGACTTCATGCAGGTGCTCGGCGCCGCTTCCGTGGCCGGCATGGGCCTGGGCCGCTACGCGGACGCGGATGCGGCCACGGCGCAGCACGGCCTGTACGACGTGCCGACCTTCGGCAACGTCAGCTTCCTGCACATGACCGACTGCCATGCGCAGCTGAAGCCGATCCACTTCCGCGAGCCAAGCGTGAACCTCGGCGTCGGCGCGATGCAGGGGAACCTGCCGCACCTCGTCGGCGAACACCTGCTGAAGTACGTCGGTGTGCGCCCAGGCACTGCACTCGCGCACGGCTTCACCTACCTCGATTTCGAGAAGGCGGCGCGCCGCTACGGCAAGGTCGGCGGCTTCGCGCACCTGGCGACGCTGGTGAAACAGCTGAAGGCCAGCCGCCCCGGCGCGCTGCTGCTCGACGGTGGCGACACCTGGCAGGGCTCGGCCACGTCGCTGTGGACCAATGCGCAGGACATGGTCGACGCCTGCAAGCTGCTCGGCGTGGACGTGATGACCGGCCACTGGGAGTTCACCTACGGCATGGAGCGCGTCAAGGAGATCGTCGAGAAGGACTTCAAGGGCAAGCTCGACTTCGTTGCCCAGAACGTCAAGACCAACGACTTCGGCGATCCGGTCTTCAAGCCCTACGTGATCCGCGAGATCAACGGCGTGCCCTGCGCCATCATCGGCCAGGCGTTTCCGTACACGCCGATCGCGAATCCGCGCTACATGGTCGCCGACTGGGCCTTCGGCATCCAGGACGAGAACATGCAGGCGATGGTGGACGAGGCCCGTGGCAAGGGCGCGCAGGTCGTCGTCGTGCTCAGCCACAACGGCATGGACGTCGACCTGAAGATGGCCAGCCGGGTGCGCGGCATCGACGCCATCTTCGGTGGCCACACGCACGACGGTGTGCCGGTGGCGGTGCCGGTGAGCAATGCGGGCGGCAAGACATTGGTGACCAACGCCGGCTCGAACACCAAGTTCCTCGGCGTGATGGACTTCGACGTGAAGGGCGGCAAGGTGGTGGACTTCCGCTACCGGCTGATGCCGATCTTCGCCAACCAGCTCAAGGCCGATCCGGCGATGGACGCGCTGATCACCAAGGTCCGCGCGCCGTACGAGGCGAAGCTGGCGGAGAAGCTCGGGGTCACCGACGGCCTGCTGTACCGGCGCGGCAACTTCAACGGTTCATGGGACCAGCTGATCTGTGATGCGCTGATGGAGGTGCAGGGCGCCGAGATCGCGTTCTCGCCCGGCTTCCGCTGGGGCACGACGCTGCTGCCGGGCGACGTCATCACGCGCGAGGGGATGATGGACCAGCTCGCCATCACCTACCCCTACGCGACCGTGACCCAGATGAGCGGCGAGATGCTCAAGACGGTGCTGGAGGACGTGGCCGACAACCTGTTCAACCCCGACCCCTACTACCAGCAGGGCGGCGACATGGTGCGCGTGGGCGGGCTGCAGTACACGATGACCCCTGGAGAGAAGGCTGGCAGCCGCATCAGCGACATGCGCCTGCAGGGCAAGGCGGTCGAGGCCGGCAAGCGCTACAACGTCGCCGGCTGGGCGCCGGTGTCCGAGGACGCGGCCAAGGCGGGCAACAAGCCGGTGTGGGACGTGGTCGAGACCTGGCTGAAGGGGCAGGGCGGGCGGGTCAAGGCACGTACCGTCAACACGCCAAAGCTGGTGGGTGTGGGCGGCAACCCCGGACTCGCCGCCTGAATGAACACAGGAGACATGCGATGAAGTTCAACACGATGCTCGCCGCTGCGGTGCTCTCGCTGGCCAGTCTGGCCGCGATGGCGCAGGACAAGGTGGTCTACCACGTCAGCGACACCGCCACGCAGGCGCTGGGGGCGCTGCGCAATGTGCGCAACCACCTCGACACCGATCCCACGGCGAAGATCACCGTGGTGGCCCACGCGCAGGGGATCGATTTCCTGATGGAGGGAGCCAAGGACCGCAACGACGTGCCCTTCGACGCCACGGTGTCGGCGCTGAAGAGCCGCGGCGTGGCCTTCGAGGTCTGCGAGATCACGCTGAAGACCCGCAACCTGAAGCGCGAGCAGTTCATCCAGGAAGCCGATTTCACCCCGTCGGGGGTTGTCCGCCTGACGAAGCTGCAGCTCCAGGGCTACGCCTACATCAAGCCCTGAGCAGACCGGTGCTGTTGCCCAGCCGGAAGACCGACATTGCGCCGACCAGCTGCTGTGCCTGCTCCTTGAGCAGGTCGGCGGCGGCGGCGCTCTCCTCGATCATCGCGGCGTTCTGCTGCGTGACCGTGTCCATCTGGGTCACGGCCTGACCGACCTGGCTGACGCCCTGGCTCTGCTCGGCGCTGGCGGTGCTGATCTCGGCCATGATCTGGTTGACCTGCTGGATGGAGGTGACGATCTGCTCCATCGTGCGGCTGGCTTCCTCGACCAGCGTGCTGCCCTGCTGGACCTGCTCGACGCTGCCGGTGACCAGCAGCTTGATCTCCTTGGCGGCCGTCGCGCTGCGGTGCGCGAGGTTGCGCACCTCGGTGGCCACGACCGCGAAGCCGCGGCCCTGCTCGCCGGCGCGGGCGGCCTCGACGGCGGCGTTGAGCGCCAGGATGTTGGTCTGGAAGGCGATGCCGTCGATCACCGAGATGATGTCGGTGATCCGGACCGAGCTGGCGTTGATGCCCTGCATGCGCTCGGACACCTGCGCCATGACCGCGCCGCCCTTGCTGGCGATGTCACAGGCGCCCTGCGCGAGCTGATTGGCCTGCTGCGCGTTGGCGGCGTTGTGGCGCACGGTCGAGCCGAGCTGCTCCATCGTGGCGGAGGTCTGCTCCAGCGCGCTGGCCTGGTCCTCGGTGCGTCGGCTCAGGTCGTTGTTGCTCTGCGCGATCTGCACGCTGGCGCTGGCGACCTGTTCGGCGCTGCACTGCACACCGTGCACGATGCGCCCCAGGCTGGACTGGATCTTCTGGATCGCCTGCAGCAGCTGGATCGACTCGTCGCTGCCCTCCGGGCGGATCTGATCGGTGAGGTTGCCCTCGGCGAGCTGGTGGGCCGCGTCGACCGCCAGCGTGATCGGGTGGGTCATGCGCCGCGCGAGCCAGAACGCGGCCAGCATCATGGCGATGGCGGCAGCGGCCAGGGCGGCCATGACGACCCAGCGGGTCCGCGCGATGCTGTGGGCCGCGTCGGCCTTCAGGTGGTCGCCGGTGTCCGCGATGCCGGCCGACAGGGCGGCCAGCTTCGGTTCGAGTTCGAGGAAGCTGGCCTGCAGCGCCGTGGAGGCGGCCACCGCGCTCTGCGGATCGGACCTGACGAGCGCCAGCATCTTGCGGGCCGCATCGACGTACTGGTCGACCACGGGTTGCGCCTGCTTCAGCGCCGTCTGGCTGGCTGGGTCGAGCGACAGCGTCGCCAGCCTGGACATCGCTGCGTGGAAGATCCGGGCGTGCTCCGCGAGTCCCTTTTCGGCCTGGCCGAGCGAGTCCGGATCGTTGCGCAGTGCGCCGACCAGAGCGAACAGGGTGTCGCCGCGGATGGCGTCGTGCATCATGTAGGCCTGCTGGCTGGCTTGCAGCGCGGCACTGGACACGACCGTCACATCCAGCTGATCGCCCAGCCTGGCATTGGTCCGCAGGCCCATACCGCCCACCATGGCCGCCAGCGCAGTGCCGGCCAGGCCGAAGGTGATGATCTGGGTGCGCATTTTCATGGGGTACTCCTGCAGGGAGTCCGCATGGTGGCGCGATTGCCGGTCGCCCGTTCCTGAAAAGACGACACGGAATCCGGCCTTCCTTTCGACGCTTCTCAGGGCCGCGCGTAGCCCGCACTCAATTCGGGATCCCCGTGCGGACGCATGGGGGGGACGGGCCGCTTTGCCTCTTCCGGCATGTCCAGCAGCCGATCGGTCAGCATCGCCGCGCCCCACATGGCCGACAGCGTGGCCCACGAGGTCAGCGTGAACACCGCCGCCCCCGACACCCCGGCGCCCACCGCGCAGCCACCGGCCAGCATCCCGCCGAAGCCCATCAGCATGGCGCCGACGATGTAGCGGCGCATCGCCTGCCCACCCTGGAAGCCTTCCAGCTTCAGCTCGCGCCACAGCAGCGCCGACAGGAAGGACCCCAGCGCCACACCCGGCACCAGCCCGAGGTCGAACTTCAGCGGCTGCCCCGGCGGCGAGAGCACCAGCATCAGCGTGTCGGCGGCCGGGCCGGTGAAGGACAGGCTCTGCACCGGCACGATCAGATCGAAGGCCTGCCGCGACATCGCCCAGGTCAGCAGCCAGGCACAGGCCACCACCACGCCCACGCCGATCGCCCCGAACCAGCTCCAGAAGCGCACCCGCTGCCGCCGCGCCCAGACCAGCGCCGCGGCCAGCCACACCGCGCCGAACAGCAGCCCGCCCACGTGGCCGACGCCGGTCAGCGCCAGGATGTCGCGGGCGGCGCCGCCTTCGACCGTCCACCAGCCGGAGACCACCGCGCGCAGCGGCGACAGCAGCCCCGACAGCGCCGACTGCGCCGTCACCGCGAACACGAGGCCCGATAGCAGCGCCCGCAGATTGCCCTGCGCCGCCAGCACCAGCAGCCGGCTGGAGCAGCCGCGCGCCAGGACCATGCCCACGCCGAACAGCGCCCCGCCCACCACCGCGCCCGACAGGCTGCCGCGCGTTGCCAGCTGGCGTGCACCGCTGACGTCCAGCCAGCCGAGCTGGATGAAGGCTTGCGTCAGCAGCACCGCGGTGGAGAAGGTGAACAGCCAGACGGTGAGCTTGCCCTCCTGCGTGCCGCGGGAGAACTCGATCACCGCCGAGCGCAGGCAGAAGCGCGAGCGGTGCGCGAAGAAGCCGAACAGCAGGCCGATGACCGCGCCGGCCAGCGTCACGGTCCACATCTCGCCCAGGCGGGCCATGAGCGATTCCAGCATCGCCGTCTCCATCGTTCAACATCGTTGATGACTGATATAAGACGGCGATGATGCAGCCCGGCCGCAGTGCCGAACTTGATGCAGGTCAGCCTCAGGTGAGCATGTCGGCCCAGATGTTCTTCGCCCAGGCGTCGGCGTAGCGGCCTTCCAGATCGGAGCGCACGTCCGACACCCCGCCCGAGCCGCCGATGGTGAAGAAGCTCTGCTTGGGCGCCTGGTATTCGTGGACGCTGGCGACGTGGATCACGTGCAGATCGTCGACGAAGCTCATGCAGACATTGGTCAGCATCGGGTGGGGGTTGATTTCCAGACCTTGCAGCTCGGCGACGATCGCCGCGGCGGTGACCTTGGCTTGCGAGTTCGCCATGTGGCCGGACTTGGGCATGCCCTGGGCGACCTGGATCGCGTCGCCGATGACGTGGATGTCCTTGGCCGCGGTCGATTCGAAATTCAGGAAGTGGACGTGGCACCAGCGGCCGTTGGCGTTGGCCAGCCCGGTGCTCGCTGCCAGCGCTCCGGCCCGCATCACCGGCAGCACGTTCAGCACGTCCGCTTTCACATCCTCCTGGACGTCGAACTTCACGGTCCGCGTCTTCGCATCGACGCCGACCGCCTTGTGCTGCGGCCGGTACTCGACCATGCCGCCGTACAGCTCCGCCCAGGCCTTCTTGAACAGCGGGCCCTTGGAGGTCACGTCCGGGTTGGCGTCGAGGATCAGCACCTTGGACCGAGGCTTGGCCTTCTTGAAGTAGGCGGCGATGACGCTGGCGCGCTCGTAGGGGCCGGGCGGGCAGCGGTAGGGCGCCTCGGGGATGGTGATGGCACAGGTGCCACCGTCGCGCATCGCCTCGAGCTGCTGGCGCAGCGCCACCGTCTCGGCACCGGCCTTCCAGGCGTGCAGGATCTGGCCGGAGGCGTTGGCCGCCTTCAGCCCCTCGGTCTGCTCCCACATGAAATCGATGCCGGGCGCCATCACCAGCTTGTCGTACTGCACGACGGTGCCGCCGGCCAGCGTGGCGGTCTTCTTCACCGCGTCCACCGACGTGACCAGGTCGTGGACGATGCGCACGCCGTGCTTGTCGCTCAGCCCGCTGTAGGGGTTGGTGATGTCGGCCATCTGGCGCTGGCCGCCGATCACCAGGTTCGACACCGGGCAGGACACGAACTGCCGGTTCGGCTCGACCATCACCACGTCGATGCTGTAGTCCGACAGCAGCCGGAGGTACTTCGAGACGGTCGCGCCGCCGAATCCGCCGCCGACCACGAGCACCTTGGCCTTGGAGGCGGAGGGGCGGTCGAGCAGCGAGGCGCAACCGGCCAGCCCGAGCGAGCCGCCGGCGATCAGGCCCTGGAGGAGATGTCTGCGTTGCATGGTGTGGGGCTCCTCGGTTTATTGAGCGGTCTGGGCGGCGAAGTACTTCGCCAGCGCTTCGAGCTGCTCCTGGGAGTAGCCCCTGGTGATCTGGTGCATCACCGTCGCCTTGCGCTCGCCGGACCGGAAGGCCATCAGCTGGGACAGCAGGTAGTCCTGCGGCAGGCCTGCCAGACGAACCAGTGCCTCACCCGGCACGGCCCGGCCGTCGGTGCCATGGCACTGCGCGCAGGTGGCGGCCAGGGCGCGCAGGCGCAGTCGTTCCGGATCCTTGGCGTGTGCCGCGGGGGTGGACAGCAGGCCGGCGCTGCACAGCAGCACGCCGCTCAGCCAGCGGATGGAGACGCTTGGTCGGGTCATGGGACACGCTCCTCGGGGCTTTGAACTCAGCGCTATAGTGTCTCGAATATCACTGCATACGAATTTAATGGTTTCCCCGGAGACTCGGGTGTGGAGGCGACGCGCATGACGACAGACCGCAGACGAAGCAGAACCGGCGCAGGCCCGGACCGGCGCCGGGTGTGTGCGCAGTTGCTGGCCGGGCCCTGGGTGCTGGGGCCGCTGGCGGCTGCGGCGATGGCCCCTGCGCCCACGCCCACGCCGGTCGGCCAGATGGTGCCGTGGCCGACGGTGCGGCTGCTGGACGGGCGCACCGTCGCGGCCGAACAGCTGCGCGGCCGCGCGGTGGTGGTGACCTTCTTCGCCACCGACTGCGGCTATTGCCAGCGCCACAACCAGCGGCTCGACCAGCTCGCGCGCCACATCGGCGCGCTGCCGCTGACCGTGATCGGCGCGGCGCTGGACCGCGAGGTGGCGCCGGTCGAGGCCTATCTCGCACGCCAGGGCTACACCTTCCCCGTGACGATGGACGCCGCCCCGCTGCGGGCCGTGCTGACCGCCCGGCGCAGTTACCCGGTGACCTGCGTGATCGACCGCCAGGGCGTGCTGCGCGAGGTGATCCCGGGCGAGATGGCCGAGGACGATGTGCGGGGGCTGGTGAAATGGGCCGCCACCTGAAGCGCTGATTAACCCTTCTGCCAGCTGGTGCCCTTCCGGGTACCCACTCGGCCCATGATGTGCCTTCCTGAAGGAGCAGCACATGGGCAAGGGTCCGACCGACATCGCACGGCACGCGGTTGCGGGCCGCGTCCAGGGCTGGCGCTGGCCGGTCCTGCTCGGGGTGGCTGTGGCTGGATTGGTGGCCTGCGGTGGTGGTGGCGGTGAGTCGGTGCCATCTGCAGATGGCGGCAGCACGCCCGTCGTCACACCCCCCGTCACGCCTCCACCCAGCGCCACCTCGGTGTTCGCCACGCAGGAAGCCGCAGCCGTCCTCGACGATCCGCGCACCTACGCCGCGCTGACCGACACCGTCCTGCAGGGCACCGTCATCACCCGCGACACGGCCACCGCCACCTTCGCCGATGTCAATGCCGACATCGACCCGAACGACGCGCTCGAACCCGAGATCGACGCCCACCTCGTGCTCGACGGCTACCCCGACGACGCCAAGCCGCTGAATGCCACGATCCGCCTGCGCGGCAGCTCGTCGCGGCTGGGGGCGCAGAAGTCCTACCGCGTCAAGCTGCTCAAGACCGCGCCGCTGTGGCGCGGCGAGCAGACGCTGCAGTTCAACAAGCATCCCTGGGACCTGACCCGCGTGCGCAACAAGCTCGCGATGGACCTGTTCCGCGACATCCCGCATGTGCCCTCGTTGCGCACCCAGTTCGTCCGGCTCAACCTGACCAACCAGGACAAGGCGGGTGTCGCGTACGCCAGCGCCGATTTCGGCCTCTTCACGCACGTCGAGAAGATGGGCAAGGAGTACCTCGCCAACCGCGGCCTGCCGACCGACGGCAACCTCTACAAGGCCGAGGACTTCCGCTTCCAGCCCGATGCGCGGCTGGCGCTGACCGCCGCGGGGGCGCCGGTGGACAAGGTGGCCTTCGAGCGGGTGCTCTCGCTGGAGGCGGACAGCGGCGACCACACCCGCCTGCGCGCGATGCTCACGGCGCTGAACGACCCGGCGACCGACTTCGCCGCCATCTTCGACCAGTACTTCGACCGCAGCAACTACCTCACCTGGCTCGCCACCGCCGTGCTCATGGGCAACCGCGACACCCTGTCGCAGAACTTCGCGCTCTACCAGCCCAAGGGCAGCGACAAGTTCTACTTCCTGCCTTGGGACTACGACGGCGCGTTCGGCTACGAGGACCAGGCCGATGTCGTCGCTGACGCGAGCCTCTATGCGCCGTGGCAGAAGACGCTGGCCAACTGGTGGGAGGTGCCGCTGCACCGGCGCTTCCTGTCCGATCCGAAGCGGCTGGCCGAGCTGAAGCAGGCGGTGGAGGAGCTGTACACCCGCCACCTCGGCGAAGCGGCCCTGCAGGCGCGGCTCGCGGTCTACCAGCCGCTGGTGGCGCCCTATGTCACCGCGGCGCCCGACCTCACCTGGCTGCCCGGTGTCACCGCCGACCGCGCCGCCGAGTGGCGCGCCGAAATCACCCGCATCGCCGCCTCGCCCCTCCTCAACCGCGAGCGTTTCCTGGCCGGGATGGACGCGCCGATGCCCTTCTTCCAGGCCGTGACGCTGGCCGGCACCAGCCACCGCCTCGAATGGGACGCCTCGGCCGACTTGCAGGGCGACGCTGTCACCTACCGCGTCGAGTTGGCCACCGCGCCGGACTTCGCCAGCAACTCGGTGCTCGTGTCGCAGTCGGGCGTGAGCGCGACCGAGTGGCTGGTGCCAAAACTGGCGGATGGCACGTACTACCTGCGGGTGACCGCCGTGGACGCCAAAGGCAACACGCAGCAGGCGTTCGACCGGGTCAGTGTGGGCGGGAAGACGTGGTTCGGGGTGCTGGGGGTGCGGGTGGCCGGGGCGGCGGTGGCGGTGTTTTGATCTGGTTGAGCGGTTGATGGCACCCGATCTGGCAAAGTCTGGGGGAACGATGTTTCACCCGGGAGGCCACCATGCTGCTCAAGACAGCCGACGACAAGACCAGACGCCTGCAATTGCTGCTGGATCTCCAGCAGTCCACGAAGCTTGATACACGCCAGAAGGATTGGTTGTCCGACGAGTTGTTCCGGCTGCGCAAGGGCATCGAGGGGGAGCGGGACGCCGCTCACTATGTGGACAATTACCTGTGCGACAGCGAGAACAATGCCGTTCTGCACGACCTGCGCTTCGTGGTCGATGGAGAAACGGCGCAGATCGATCACCTGATCCTGGGTCGCACGCTGAATATCTACCTGCTTGAAACCAAGAACTTCGGTGGTGACCTGCACATCAACGAGCATGGCGAATTCAGCGTCGAGTACACCGGGCGTCGGCGATACGGTATCCCGTCCCCGCTGGAACAGAGCCGGCGCCATGAGGTGGTCTTGGCGAAGCTGCTGGACCGCATGGAAATCACCGGGCGAGCCGGCCTGAAACCCACTTTCCACCACATCGTGCTGGTGTCGCCCAAGTCCCTGATCGAGCGACCCGATGCGAAGCGGTTCGACACGTCCCGTGTCATCAAGGCGGACCAGTTCCGGGCATGGCACGAGCGGTTCATCGAGAAGGAAGTGGGGCCGCTGGCCATCCTGGCCGCAGCGGTCAACATGCGCAGCCCATCGACGGTGCGCGAATGGGGTCAAAAGCTCCGGCGTCAGCACAGACCAGTCGAACTGCTGGCCTTGCCCGAGTTCATGGCGCCGCGTCCTGACGTGGTGGCAGCACCACCTCCGCCCACCGTTGCACCGATCCAGTTGCCGCCGATCACACCCGCGCCCGCGGTCGCGGCCCACTTGTCTCCGGTGCCGCGCAAGCGCCTGATCTGTGCGACCTGCGGCGACAAGATCAGCTACTCGGAAGGGAAGTTCTGCTGGAACAACGAGCGGCGGTTTGGTGGATTGCAGTACTGCCGTGCGCACCAGACGGCGTGCCAGTGACAGCAGAGACCGTCGATAACTTGCATCGCGAGGTGCAGTGCAAGCTCGGGCGGTGCCTGATTCGGCTTCAGCAATATGAACAGTTGTTGAAGGCGCTACTACCGGCAACGGATATCCAGACAAGCTGGCAGCCAGGGCAACCCCAGCCACAGACCAGTCTGCAGGCGGCGACCGAACGCCTTCAGCATCAGACCCTTGGCCAACTGGTGAAGGAGTTCATCGGGATTCACTCCGAACCAGAGCAGGAGGCGAAGGAGCCGGACGAAGAACCCGAGCCGGAGGGCGTAATTTTCTTCCGGACGCAATTGCGCATCGAGACGGCTTCCGGCGGTCTTGCCGGCGTCGAATCGAACCTCCGCGGCATGGTGACGATGCGCAACGCACTGATTCACCATTTCCTTGAGCGTTTCGATATCTGGACAGTTGATGGATGCCTGGATGCGGATCGACATCTCGATGAATGCTTCGGGCGCATGGACGCACATTTCCGTGAGCTGCACACCACAGCACTCGCCTTTGATGCAGCGCGGCAAGAGTTGCTGGTGTTGATGCGCTCCCCCGAGTTCATGAACCAGTTTTGCGAGGGCGTCTTTCCGGATGGCCAGATTCACTGGCCATCGACCCGGGTTGTGCAATGTCTGCTTCAGCACTGCGCAGTTGATCCTGTTGCGTGGACGGTACTCGGCCCGGTGATCCAGTCCATGCAGGCGGATTGTCCCGAGGAAGTGCCTTCGAAATACCGCTGCAAGACTTGGCGCCAGTTGCTCAAGCGTTCAGAAGTGTTCGAGGTCCGCACGGACATCGACGACCAGACGGGACAAGGGCGAACCTGGTTTCGTCCGATGGCTTCATCCGGGGTGGGCGCCACATCCTGGTGGCCTGCAAGATGACGCCAGCCTGGATGCCAGGGCGGACGACCATGTCGGGCAGATCTTCGGGTCACGGTGGGTGGCAGTCGACCGGGTCGAGCAACTGCCGCGGCGGCGGCTGGTGGAGGTATTTGCCGGGCGGACCCGTAGACCGCCAGAGATGCGTTCCCGCTCAGGTGGAGGGCGTCGCGCCGGACTGCCACGGCGGTAGCGCGGCTCCGCAGGCGTTGCAGAAGCGGGCCGCGGGCGTGTGGCCTTCGGTCAGACACTCGTGGCAGGTGCGTGTGGTGGGTGAACTGCCAGGAAGGCGTTGGGCGGTGAACTCGGCACTGACGATGCCGGTCGGCACTGCCAGCGTGCCCCAGCCGATCAGCATCATGACCGAGGCAATGATGCGGCCCAGATCGGTCTTGGGCGTGATGTCGCCGAAGCCGACGGTGGTCATGGTCGTGATGGCCCAGTAGATGCCGACCGGGATGCTGGTGAAGCCGTTCTCCGCGCCTTCGACGACGTACATCAGCGTGCCGATCACCAGCACGATCAGGATCACGAAGGACAGGAAGACCAGGATCTTGCGCCGCGAGGCCGCCAGCGCCTGCCCCAGCGCGCCGAATTCGGCGACGTACTCGGTCAGTTTCAGGATCCGGAACATGCGCAGCAGCCGCAGCACCCGCACATCGATCAGCGCGTGCAGGCCGGGCACGAGGATCGCCAGGTAGGTGGGCAGCACCGCCAGCAGGTCGATCACGCCGAACAGGCTGCGCGCGTACCGCGCGGGCTGGCGCACGCAGATCAGCCGCGCCAGATACTCGGCGGTGAAGGCCAGCGTGAACACCCATTCCAGGGTGCCGAGCAGCAGGGCATGGCGCTGGTGGACCTCCGCCATGCTGTCCAGCACGACGACCGCGACACTGGCCAGGATCATGCCGATCAGTGCCAGGTCGAACCACCGGCCGGCCGGCGTGTCGGCCTCGAAAATGACGATGTACATCCGCAAGCGCCAGCCGGCTTCGGGCTTGCCGAGTGGCTGGCGGTCGGTGGCGGGGGCAGAGGAGGTGGCGTTCATGCCGCCTATCCTAGGCTCTCGCGGATGCCGTCCCGGGCCAATGCGGCCGTCAACAGCAAGCGGCGCTGGTTCATCCGGGTCTCCTTGGATCTGTCCGTGCGGCTTGCTCCAGCCATGGCCGGTCGTGTGCGGCCAGGTGGTGTTCACCCTCTTCGAGAATGAAATAGCGAAACGCCTCGGCCGAGGGTGAGAGCACGCGCGACTGCAAGTGCACCACGTTCCAAGTGCGAATGACCGGCGAGTTTTCCACATGGACCAGCTCCAGCACGCCGGCCTGCAACTCCAGCCCGATCGTGTGCAGCGAGAGGAAACTCAGCCCCATGCCGGCCATCACGGCCTGCTTGATGGTCTCGTTGCTGGGCATCTCCATGGCGATGCGGGCTTCGATCCGGTGGTCCTGGAAGAAGCGGTCCATCAGCGCGCGCGTGCCGGACGCGGGTTCGCGGACCAGCATCGGGTAGTGCGCCAGCGCCGACAGCGGCGGGTGGCCCGACTGCAGGATCGGGTGACCCGGCGGCGCCACGAAGACGTGCGGGTGTGCTGCGAACGCCTCGGCGCGGCAGACCAGTTCGCGCGGCGGACGGCCCATGATGGCCAGATCCACGTCCCCCGCTTCCAGCAGCCGCACCAGCTCTTCCCGGTTGGCCCCCACCCGCAACTGCGTCTCGACGCCCGGATGCTCGTCGCGGAAGCGCACCAGCAGCCGTGGCACGAAGTACTTGGCCGTGGCCACCATGCCGATCGACAGGCGCCCGGTGTCGAGGTGGCGCAGGCGGGCCATGGCCACCTCGGCGTCCCGCAGCGTCGCCAGAACCCGGCGCGCATAGACCAGGAAGTACTCGCCCGCCGTGGTCAGCGACACCTTGCGGCCCTGGCGGTCGAACAGCAGCAGCCCCATGGCCTCTTCCAGCTCCTTCACCTGCATCGTCACCGCCGGGGGCGTCAGGTGCAGCCGCTCGGCGGCGCGCACGAAACTGAGTTCGCGCGCCACCTCGGCGAAGACGCGCAGCTGGCGCAGGGTCAGGTTTTTCATCGTGCGTGCCCAGGCCCGTCTGATTCAGTGAAACTGAATCGAAAGTCAAGAAGATGTGAATTTACCTTATCCATCGGTCTTCCTACAGTGGACCCCATTCACCCACCGCAGGAGACAAAGCCATGAACGAACCGGTCGAACTCGGCGTCATCACCGACGCAAAGAAGCGCTACAGCGCCGGCGTCCTGAAGTACCGCCAGATGGGCTACTGGGACGCCGACTACGTGCCCAAGGACACCGACACGCTGTGCCTGTTCCGCATCACGCCGCAGGACGGCGTGGACCCGATCGAGGCGGCGGCGGCCGTGGCGGGCGAGTCGAGCACCGCGACCTGGACGGTGGTGTGGACCGACCGCCTGACCGCCTGCGACAGCTACCGTGCCAAGGCCTACAAGGTCGAGCCCGTGCCGGGCCGGCCCGGTGAGTATTTCGCCTGGGTGGCCTACGACATCATCCTGTTCGAGGAAGGCTCGATCGCCAACATCACGGCCAGCCTGATCGGCAACGTGTTCAGCTTCAAGCCGCTGAAGGCAGCCCGGCTGGAGGACATCCGCATGCCGGTGGCGCTGGTCAAGACCTTCAAGGGGCCGCCCACCGGGCTGGTGGTGGAGCGCGAGCGTCTGGACAAGTTCGGCCGCCCGCTGCTGGGCGCCACCACCAAGCCCAAGCTGGGCCTGTCGGGCCGCAACTATGGCCGCGTGATCTACGAGGGCCTCAAGGGCGGACTCGATTTCATGAAGGACGACGAGAACATCAACTCGCAGCCCTTCATGCACTGGCGGGACCGTTTCCTGTACGTGATGGACGGCGTTAACAAGGCGAGTGCGGCCACCGGCGAGGTCAAGGGCAGCTACCTGAACGTGACCGGCGCGACGATGGAAGACATCTACGAGCGCGCCGAGTTCGCCAAGGAACTCGGGTCCGTGGTGATCATGCTCGACCTTGTGATCGGCTGGAGCGCCATCCAGAGCATGGCCAACTGGGCGCGCAAGAACGACATGATCGTGCACATGCACCGCGCCGGTCATGGCACCTACACCCGGCAGAAGAACCACGGCGTGAGCTTCCGCGTGATGGCCAAGTGGCTGCGCCTGGCGGGTGTGGACCACCTGCACACCGGCACCGCGGTCGGCAAGCTCGAGGGCGACCCGATGACGGTGCAGGGCTACTACAACGTCTGCCGCGACAGCTACACGAAGCAGGACCTGCCGCGCGGCCTGTTCTTCGACCAGGACTGGTGCGACATGAAGAAGGTGATGCCGGTGGCCAGCGGTGGCATCCACGCCGGCCAGATGCACCAGCTGATCGACCTGTTCGGTGACGACGTGATCCTGCAGTTCGGTGGTGGCACGATCGGTCACCCGGCGGGCATCCAGGCCGGTGCGGTGGCCAACCGCGTCGCGCTGGAGTGCATTGTCAAGGCCCGCAACGAGGGCAAGGACATCCGCAACGAAGGTCCGGACATCCTGCGCAAGGCTGCGCTGACCTGCACGCCGCTGAAGCAGGCGCTCGACACCTGGGGCGAGATCTCCTTCAACTACACCAGCACCGACACCAGCGACTACGCGGTCACCCCGTCGGCATCCAACTGAAGCACCCTGGAGCACTCCACCATGATGACCAACCCGACCGGCCGCGTCACGCAAGGCCAGTTCAGCTTCCTGCCCGACCTGACGGACGCCGAGATCACGCTGCAGATCGAATACGGCCTCCAGCATGGCTATGCCTGGAGCATCGAGTACACGGATGACCCGCACCCCCGGAACACCTACTGGGACATGTTCGGCATGCCCATGTTCGACCTGCAGGACGCCGCTGGCGTGCTGATGGAGCTGAACCACTGCCGCAAGACCTTCCCCAACCACTACATCCGGCTGATGGCCTTCTCGTCGGTGCGCGGGGTCGAGAGCATCACGATGAGCTTCATCGTCAACCGGCCCGCCAAGGAACCCGGCTTCGGCCTCGTGCGCCAGGAGGTCCAGGGCCGCAGCATGCGCTACACCGTGCACAGCTACGCGACCGACCGGCCTGAAGCCGAGCGCTACTGAACCGGAACGGGTCGCACGCCATGTACCGCATCGCTCCCTCCATCCTGTCCGCCGACTTCGCCCGCCTGGGCGACGAGGTCAGGAACGTGCTCGCCGCCGGCGCCGACTGGATCCACTTCGACGTGATGGACAACCATTACGTGCCCAACCTGACCTTCGGACCGATGGTCTGCCAGGCGCTGAAGAAACATGCGGTGAAACCGGACGGCACGCCGGCGCCGATCGACGTCCACCTGATGGTCTCGCCCGTCGACGCGCTGGCGCAGGCCTTCTGCAAGGCGGGCGCGGATCTGGTGAGCTTCCACCCCGACGCCTCGGCGCACGTGGACCGCACGCTGCAGCTGATCCAGGCCGAGGGTGTGAAAGCGGGTCTGGTGTTCAACCCGGCCGAGCCGCTGGACGTGCTGGAGTGGGTGATCGACCGCGTGGACCTGATCCTGATCATGAGCGTGAACCCCGGCTTCGGCGGCCAGAGCTTCATCGACTCGGCGCTGCGCAAGATCGAGAAGGCGCGCAAGATCATCGACGCCAGCGGCCGCGACATCCGGCTGGAAGTGGACGGTGGCATCAAGATCGACAACATCCGCCGCGTGGCCGATGCGGGCGCCGACACCTTCGTCGCCGGCAGCGCCATCTTCAACACGCCCGACTACGCCCGCGTGATCGACGCGATGCGCACCGAACTCGCCACCGCAGAGGGGGCAGCATGAACTCGCCGCTTTACCACCTGCCTGGCACGTCCGCGGCTGCGGTGCCGCCAGAGGCCACACCACCTGCATTCAGCGAAGCCCCGCTGCGCACCGTCAACGCGGTGCTGGCCCACAGCCAGGTCGAGACCGTGCTGCAGGAACTGGAGCGCGAACTGATCGGGCTGGTGCCGATCAAGACCCGCATCCGCGATGTGGCCGCGCTGCTGGTGATCGACCGTCTGCGCCAGCAGTTCCAGCTCGCTGCCCAGGCGCCGAGCCTGCACATGTGCTTCACCGGCAACCCCGGCACGGGCAAGACGACGGTGGCGCTGCGCATGGCGGCGATCCTTCACCGGCTCGGCTACATCCGCAAGGGGCATCTGGTCGCCGTGACGCGGGACGATCTGGTCGGCCAGTACATCGGCCACACGGCGCCAAAAACCCGCGAGGTGCTGAAGAAGGCCATGGGCGGCGTGCTCTTCATCGACGAGGCCTACTACCTCTACCGCCCCGAAAACGAACGCGACTACGGACAGGAATCCATCGAGATCCTGCTCCAGGTGATGGAGAACCAGCGCGACGACCTCGTGGTGATCCTGGCGGGCTACAAGGACCGGATGGACACCTTCTTCCAGTCCAACCCGGGCATGAGCAGCCGCATCGCCCACCACCTCGATTTCCCCGACTACAGCGCCGATGAACTGCTGGCGATCGCCGACCGGATGCTGGCCGCGCAGCACTACCGCTTCGGAGACCATGCCCGCGAGACCTTCGCCCACTACCTGGCCTTGCGCCTGCAGCAGCCGCATTTCGCCAACGCCCGCAGCGTGCGCAACGCGCTCGACCGCGCCCGCCTGCGCCAGGCCAGCCGGCTCTACGCCGAGCCGGACCGGGAACTGGACGCCGAGGCGCTGACCACGCTGGCCGCCACGGACTTCTCGGCCAGTCGGGTGTTCGGCATGGCCGGCGCCCTGGCAGCGAATCCCTGACGTCACGACAAGAACTCGCACACCGACATCCCTGCTTTCCGAGGAGACCTGCATGCCCTTGTCCAACCGGTCCACGCTGACCCAGTACCTGATCGAGGAGCGCCGCCGCTTCCCGAACGCCAGCGGCGCGCTGAATGCGCTGATCCTCGATGTCGCGCTCGCCTGCAAGGCGATTGCCCGGGCCGTCGCGTTCGGCGAACTGGGGGACGCGATGGGCGGTGTGGACGCTGCGGCGGTGCAGGGCGGGGCGGTCAATGTGCAGGGCGAGGAGCAGAAGAAGCTCGACGTGCTGAGCAACGAGGTCTTCCTGCGCCGCAACGAGTGGTCGGGTTGCCTGGCCGGCATGGCGTCCGAGGAGATGGAGCAGCCCTGGCAGATCCCCGCCCAGCACCTGCGCGGCAAGTACCTGCTGGTGTTCGACCCGCTGGACGGCTCGTCCAACATCGACGTCAACGTGTCGGTGGGCAGCATCTTCTCGATCCTGCGCGCGCCGCAGGACGTGATCGACAGCGGGCGCGATGTCGTCGAGGCCGATTTCCTGCAGCCGGGTGCGGCGCAGATCGCCGCCGGCTACGCGCTCTATGGCCCGACGACGATGTTCATGCTCAGCGTCGGCAATGGTGTGGCCGGCTTCACGCTGAACCCGAACCTGGGCGAGTTCATGCTGACGCACGCCAACGTCCGGGTGCCCGAGGACACGCACGAGTTCGCGATCAACGCCTCGAATGCGCGCTTCTGGGAGCCGCCGGTCAAGCGCTACGTGGACGAGTGCCTGGCGGGCGCGACGGGGCCTCGGGGCAAGGACTTCAACATGCGCTGGATCGCCTCGATGGTGGCCGAGGCGCACCGCATCCTGATGCGCGGCGGCGTGTTCCTCTACCCGCGCGACACCAAGGACCTGCGCAAGCCGGGCCGGTTGCGGCTGCTGTACGAGGCGAACCCGATCGGCTTCCTGATGGAGCAGGCGGGCGGGCGGGCCTCGACCGGGCAGCTGCCGATGCTGGGTGTGGCGCCGTCCTCGTTGCACCAGCGCATCGGGTTGGTCTTCGGCTCGAAGCACGAGGTCGAGCGCATCGAGCGCTACCACCGCGATCCGCCGCCGCGCGAGCTGCACAACCCGCTGTTCAGCGAACGCAGCCTGTTCCGCGACTGAACCGCTGTCGGGCAGCCAGTGCCCGCGACCCATTCGAACAAGCTCCAGGAGACCCGCCATGTCCGAACGCCATCCCATCATCGCCATCACCGGATCGTCCGGCGCCGGCACCTCGTCGGTGACACGCACCTTCGAGAACATCTTCCGCCGCGAACACGTGCGCGCCGGCATCATCGAAGGCGACAGCTTCCACCGCTACGACCGCAAGGAAATGCGCGTCCGCCAGGCCGAGGCCGAAGCCGCCGGCAACCAGAACTTCAGCCACTTCGGCTCCGAGAACAACCTCTTCCCCGAGCTGGAGCAGCTTTTCCGCAGCTACGGCGAGACCGGCAACGGCATGCGCCGCAAGTACCTGCACGACCCCGGTGAGGCCGCCCCTTACCAGCAGGCGCCGGGCACCTTCACCCCCTGGGAGCGCCTGCCGGAAAACACCGACCTGCTGTTCTACGAGGGCCTGCACGGCGCCGTGGTGACGCCCGAGGTCAACATCGCGCAGCACCCGGACCTGCTGATCGGCGTCGTGCCGGTGATCAACCTGGAGTGGATCCAGAAGCTCTACCGCGACAAGAACGTGCGCGGCTACTCGGCCGAGGCGGTGACCGACACCATCCTGCGCCGCATGCCGGACTACGTGAACTACATCTGCCCGCAGTTCGCGCACACGCACGTCAACTTCCAGCGCGTGCCGGTGGTGGACACCTCGAACCCCTTCATCGCCCGCGACATTCCCTCGCCGGACGAGAGCATCTGCGTGATCCGCTTCGCCAACCCGAAGGGCATCGACTTCCAGTACCTGATGAACATGGTCAAGGACTCGTTCATGTCGCGCGCCAACACGATCGTGGTGCCGGGCGGAAAGATGGAGCTGGCGATGCAGTTGATCTTCACGCCCTTCATCTGGCGAATGATGGACCGGCGCAAGCGCGCGCTCGGTGCCCTGTGAACCCTGAAAGGACACCGATCATGACGATGATCTCTACCCCCGCCGACATGGCCAACGCCCTGCGCGCCCTCTCGATGGACGCCGTCCAGCGCGCCAACTCCGGCCACCCCGGTGCCCCGATGGGCATGGCCGAGATGGCAGTGGCCCTCTGGTCGCGCCACCTGCGCCACGACCCGAGCGACCCGCACTGGCCCGACCGTGACCGCTTCGTGCTCTCGAACGGCCACGCCTCGATGCTGCTCTACGCGCTGCTGCACCTGACCGGCTACGACCTGTCGATCGACGACCTGAAGGCCTTCCGCCAGCTCGGCAGCCGCACCCCGGGCCACCCGGAAGTCGGCCACACGCCCGGCGTCGAGACCACCACCGGCCCGCTCGGCCAGGGCCTGACCAACGCGGTCGGCTTCGCGCTGGCCGAGAAGCTGCTGGCGCGCGAGTTCAACCGCCCCGGCCACGCCATCGTCGACCACCACACCTACGTCTTCCACGGCGACGGCTGCCTGATGGAGGGCATCAGCCAGGAGGCGATCTCGCTGGCCGGCGTGTGGCAGCTGAACAAGCTGGTCGCGCTCTACGACGACAACGGCATCTCGATCGACGGCCCCGTGCAGGGCTGGTTCGCCGACGACACCGCCGCGCGTTTCCGCGCCTGCGGCTGGGACGTGATCGGCCCGATCGACGGCCACGACGTGGCGCTGGTCGACACCGCGCTGGCCCGCGCCCGGGTCAGTGCGCAACGCCCGACGCTCATCATGTGCAAGACCCGCATCGGCCAGGGCTCGCCCAACCGCGCCGACACCGCCAAGGCCCACGGCGAGCCGCTCGGCGCCGCCGAGATCGCGCTGACCCGCGCGGCGATCGGCTGGCCGCACGCGCCATTCGAGGTCCCCGACGCGGTGCGCGTGGCCTGGGACGCGCGCGAAAACGGCCAGGCCGCCCACCGCGGCTGGCAGCAGCGCTTCGAGGCCTACCGCGCCGCCCACCCGGCGCTGGCCGCCGAGTTCGAGCGCCGCGTGCTGCGCCAGACCCTGCCGGCGGACTTCGCGGAGACGGTGGCGGAAACGCTGGTCCGCTTCGGCCAGTCCACCGAGAACGTCGCCTCGCGCAAGGCCTCGCAGAAGGTGCTGGCGCAACTCGCGCCGCGCATCCCCGAACTGCTGGGTGGTTCGGCCGACCTGACCGGCTCGAACCTCACCGATTTCCCCGGCTGCGGGGCAGTGAAGGGCGGCCATGTCGAAGGGCGCCACATCCACTACGGCGTGCGCGAGTTCGGCATGGCGGCCATCATGAACGGGCTGGCGCTGCACGGCGGCTACATCCCCTACGGCGGCACCTTCCTCACCTTCAGCGACTACAGCCGCAACGCCATCCGCATGGCCGCGCTGATGAAGCAGCGCGTCATCCACGTCTTCACCCACGACTCCATCGGCCTCGGCGAGGACGGCCCGACGCACCAGCCGGTCGAGCACGCCGCCAGCCTGCGCCTCATCCCGAACCTGGATGTCTGGCGCCCCTGCGACGAGGCCGAGACCGCGATGGCCTGGGTCCACGCGCTGGCGGCGGCGGACCGGCCGAGTGCGCTGCTGCTGTCGCGCCAGAACCTGCCGGCGCAGCCGCGCACGCCTGAGCAGGTGGTGCAGATCCGCCGTGGCGGCTATGTGCTGAGCGACCGGGCCGGGGCGCGGGCGGTGCTCCTCGCCACCGGCTCCGAGGTCGGCATGGCCGTGGCGGCGCAGCAGCGGCTCGATGCGCTGGGTGTGCCGGTGCGCGTGGTGTCGGTCCCGTCGAGCACGGTGTTCGACCGGCAGGATGCGGCGTGGCGGCGCGCCGTGCTCGGCAGCGGGCTGCCGCGCATCGGTGTCGAGGCCGGCGTGTCGCGCTGGTGGGGCCAGTACGGCTGTGTCGCGGCCCTCGGTGTCGACCGCTTCGGCGAGTCCGGCCCGGCGGCTGCGGTGTTCGAGCACCTGGGCTTGACGGTCGAGGCGCTGGTCGAGCTGGTCCGGCAGGCCTTGACCACGGAGGCTGCGTGAGCATCGACGCGATCACCTTCGACCTGGACGGCACGCTGGTCGACACCGCCGCGGAGATCGCCGAGGCGGTCAACCGCACGCTGGCCGACTTCGGCCTCGCGCCGCGCCCGCTGGACGAGATCACGCACCTGATCGGCAACGGCCTGCATCCGCTGATGGTCCGGCTGCTGCAGCGCCTGCAGGTCGAGCAGCCGGCGCTGGTCGGCCGCCTGTTCGCGGACGAGGTGCTGCCGGTGCTGGACCGGCACTACGCCGCGACCGTCGGCACGCAGGCCCAGCCGTATCCGGGCGTGCCCGAGGCGCTCGACGCGCTGCTGGCCGAGGGCGTGCGCCTGGGCTGCGTCACCAACAAGGAAGGCCGCCACGCCCGGCGCGTGCTGGAGGTCTGCGGCCTGGCCGGCCGGCTGGAGCTGCTGATCGCCGGCGACACGCTGCCCGAGAAGAAGCCGCACGCCTCGGTGCTGCAGCAGGCGGCGCAGCGGCTGGGCGTGGTGCCGGAGCGGCTGGCGCATGTCGGCGATTCGCGCACCGACATCGAGTCGGCCTGCAACGCCGGGGCCGCAGCCTGGGCGGTGCCCTATGGCTACAACGGTGGCGAGCCGATCGAGTCCGCCGCACCACAACGCATTTTCCCCGGGCTGGCCGAGGTCGCCGCCCACGTGATCGAACGCAGGAGAACACCATGCGCCAACTGAACGCCGTGCTGTGGGATGTGGACGGCACCCTGGCCGAGACCGAGCGCGACGGCCACCGCGTCGCCTTCAACCTGGCCTTCGAGGCCCTCGGCTTGCCGTGGCGCTGGGATGTGGCGCGCTACGGCGAACTGCTGACGGTCACCGGCGGGCGCGAACGCCTGCAGCACGACATGGCCAGCCGCACCGATGCGCCGGTCACGGCCCGCGAGCGGCTCATGCTCGCGGAGGAGTTGCATCGGCTCAAGAACCACCACTATGCCGAACGGGTGCGCAGCGGGGCCGTGGTCCTGCGCCCGGGCGTGGTGGAACTCATGGGGCAATGTGCCGAGCGCGGCGTGCGCATGGCACTGGCGACCACCACCAGCCGCATGAATGTCGAGGCGCTGCTGCGTGTGCATCTGGGCTCGCGCTGGGCCTCGTGGTTCGAGGTGATCGTCTGTGGCGAGGATGTGCGCCACAAGAAGCCCGATCCCGAGGTCTACCACCAGGTGCTCGCCGGACTGAAGCTGCGCCCGCTGCAGGCACTGGCCATCGAGGACTCGCCGATGGGTGCGGCTGCGGCGCGGGCGGCCGAGCTGCCCGTGGTGGTCACGCGCAGCGCGTATTTCGAGCAGGCGATCTTCGACGGGGCGACCGCCATCGGCCCCGGCCTGCACCAGCGCCGCGGCTGGCGCCCGGCGCTGTCCATGGACCAGCAGGGGGCCGACGACGCCCTCGTTGGTCTGGACGACCTCATCGACTGGCACGCGCAGATGGACAGCGTGTCGCAGTTTTCATAAGGAAACAACCCCCATGGCCCTCATCGCACTGCGCCACCTGCTCGACCATGCCGCCGAGCACGACTACGGCGTGCCGGCGTTCAACATCAACAACCTCGAACAGGTCCAGGCGATCATGCAGGCCGCCCAGGCGACCGGCAGCCCGGTGATCCTGCAGGCCTCGGCCGGTGCCCGGAAATACGCGGGCGAAGCCTATCTGCGCCACCTCGTGCTGGCCGCGATCGAGACGCACCCGGACATCCCCGTCGTGCTGCACCAGGACCACGGCGCGTCTGCTGCGGTGTGCGTGCAGGCCATCCGCTCGGGCTTTTCCAGCGTGATGATGGACGGCTCGCTGCTGGAGGACGCCAAGACCCCGGCGAGCTACGACTACAACGTGCGTGTCACGGCCGATGTCTGCCGCATCGCGCGGGCGGTGGGCGTGTCGGTCGAGGGTGAACTCGGCTGTCTCGGTTCGCTGGAAACCGGCGAGGCGGGCGAGGAGGACGGCGTCGGCGCCGAGGGCAAGTTGAGCCACGACCAGATGCTGACCGACCCCGCCGAGGCCCGGGACTTCGTGGCGCGCACGGGAGTGGATGCGCTGGCCATCGCCATCGGCACCAGCCATGGCGCCTACAAGTTCACCCGTCCGCCCACTGGCGACATCCTGGCCATCGACCGCATCGCCGAGATCCACGCAGCGATCCCGAACACGCACCTCGTGATGCACGGCTCGTCCAGCGTGCCGCAGGAGTGGCTGGCGATCATCCGCGAGCACGGCGGCGACCTGAAGGAGACCTACGGCGTGCCGGTCGAGGAGATCGTGCGCGGTATCCGCAGCGGCGTGCGCAAGGTCAACATCGACACCGACATCCGGCTGGTGATGACCGGCGCGATGCGGCGCAGCTTTGCGCAGCAGCCGTCCGAGTTCGACCCGCGCAAGGCACTGGCCGCGGCGACCAGGGCGGCGCAGGCGCTGTGCCAGCAGCGCTTCGAGGCCTTCGGCTGCGCGGGCATGGCCGGGCGGATCCGGGCAAACCCGGTTGCGATGGCCTGAAATATCCGCGTCTGCTGATATAACATTGGGCACCGCGCAAATGTTTATTTGCCACCTGCTTGATCTGGTACCTGCTGATGTCCATTTTTCCTGTCCCTGCCCGTCTGTTCGTGTCCGTGGCGGCGGTGTTCGCGCTGTCAGCCTGCGCGCAGATGGACATGCACCGCGGCGGCCATGACCAGGCCACCCACGCTGGTCACGCTGGCCATGCCGGCCACGGCGCCAACATGGAGGCGCCGGCCGCCGCGCCGGTCGCGCTGGCCGCGCGCACGGTGGTCGATGTCACACCCCAGGAGAGCGCGCACGTGCTGGGTGACATGCAGAACCTGCTGCGTTCGGTGGGCGAGATCAACGGCGCGCTGGCGGCCCGCGACTGGGCCACGGTCGAGCGGATTGCCTCCAGTCTGCGCCCCGAGAAGACCATGGGCAGCCAGGAACCGGCCGCCGTGAGCTTCCACGCCAAGCTGCCCGCCGGCTGGTCCAGTTTCGGTGCACCGATGCACCAGGGCTTTGCCCGCATCGCCGACGAGGCCCGCGGCGGGCAGCGCGTCGACGAGGTGCTGCGCACGCTGTCGCAGACCACCCGCCAGTGCGTGGGCTGCCACGCCCAGTTCCAGTTGCGCTCGGCCCTGCGCTGAGCGGCGCCCGTTTCGATCTCCCCTTCCTTTTGTCCGTTCCAAGGAAATGTCCATGCCCATGTCCCTGACCCGCTCCCTGATCGCCCTGGTCCCCGCCGCCCTCGTGCTGGCCGCGCCGCTGACCGCCCACGCCAACCTCGAACTGGCCAAGAAAAGCGCCTGCATGGCCTGCCACGCCGTGGACAAGAAGCTGGTCGGACCTGCCTTCCAGGACGTGGCCAAGAAGTACGACGGCAAGAAGGACGCGGTCGAGGCCGTGATGGCCAGCATCAAGGCGGGCGGTTCGGGCAAGTGGGGGCCGATCCCGATGCCGGCGCAGGCCGCGTTGAGCGATGCCGACGTCAAGACCCTGGCAAGCTGGGTTCTGGGCGGGGCCAAGTGAGATGAGGGCGGCAGCGATCCGTCGCGGCCTGGGCGGACTGCTGCTGGCCGGGGCCGGCGTGATGGGGTGGGCGCAGGCGCAGACGCAGACGCAGACGCAGACCGTGCCCGCCATCTTCCGTGACGCGGACCTCGCCCTCGGTGAGCGCCTGATCCGCGAGCACCGGTGTGCCGAGTGCCACACCCGGCGAGTCGGCGGGGATGGCAGCGACATCTACAACCCGAAGGGGCGCATCTCGACCCCGGGGGCCTTGCGGGGCATGGTGGAGCTGTGCAACACCGAGATGAACCTGGGGATGTTCCCGGAAGAGGTCACGGCAGTGGCCGCCGTGCTGCAGCGCGACCATTACCGCTTTGCACCCTGAGCGAAGCCGCTGTGCCTCCGCGGTCGAGGCCGTATGCGTTTATCCGTGCGTACGAATAGAATAGGCCCCATCCGAATCTGACTGTGGGCTTTCAACATGGACCGCGACGCGGAGGTCAACAAGGCTGACAACGTCTACGAATCGGTGGCCGAGCTGTTTTCGCTGCTCTCCACCCCGATCCGGCTGAAGATCATCGGCGCGCTGTGCCACGGCGAGAAGAACGTGTCGCAGCTGCTCGCCGAGATCGACACCACCCAGCCCAACATGTCGCAGCACCTCTCGACGCTCTACCGCGCCGGCGTGCTCGGCAAGCGGCGTGACAGCACGCAGATCTACTACCGCCTGCAGAGCGAGCGCGTGGCCACGCTGTGCCGCGCGGTGTGCACGCAGGTGGCGATCGAGCTGGATCCGGACGCCGAGGTCGAGCCAACCGACCGGCTGCTGCCGGGCGGCGTGCGCTGACCGGCCTGTCCGGTTTTATTTCAGCCGCGCCCCGGTGCTGTCGAACACCTCGACGCTGACCGGGAACCCCTGCCTCACGCTCTCGGTGACGGTGCAGAAGGCCTCGAACTGCTCCAGCACCCGGTCCAGATGCGCCAGCGTCGCCGCGGGCACACCCAGCGTCAGCCGGGCGTTCATCTGCAGCACGCGCAGGCGCTTGTCGGCGTTGCGGCCCACGTCGGCCTCGACCGTGCACGACAGCGGCTCGGGCGCCAGCTTGTACTTGCGCATCGAGAACAGCAGCGAGGCCGACAGGCAGTTGCCCACTGCCGCACACAGCAGCTGCACCGGCGACGGCCCCAGCCCGTGGCCGAGGGGCTCGGGCTCGTCGGTCACCAGGTCGCGCACCGCTGCACCGAAGTGGGTGTCGAACTGGTAGTCCTGGCGCTGGGTCAGGTGGATGGTGGTCAGGGCGTCGGACATGGTGGTGGGTTCCGGGGGCAATGCGAGGGGATGGTCAGCGCACCTTGCCCAGCAGCGTCTGCATGTCGTCCAGCAGCGCGTCGAGCTGGGTGACGCCGTCGGGCTGGAGGTCCAGGCGTTCTTTCAGTTCCTGCTGCATGAAGCACACCGTCATGCGCACATAGGCGCTGTCGAGCGCCTTGCGCACGGCGGCCATCTGGCTGGCGATGTCGAGGCAGGGTTCGCCAGATTCGATCATGCGCTGGATGCCGCGCAGCTGGCCTTCGGCGCGCTTGAGTCGGTTGAGCAGGTCGGTGCGGCTGGTTTCGTCTTGGAGCTGGGCCATGGTGCAAGCCTCTCGGGAGGTCAGGTCGGTCATCGGATGCCCCATTGTCCCTGCTCCGTGCTCAGCGTGCGCAGGCCGAGCTGCCTTCGGGCACGCCGAGCTTCTTCAGGAACCAGCCCAGCGGGCAGGCGTTGGTGAAACCGAACTGCAGCAGGTTGGCGCCGACGAAGGCGGTGAAGGCCAGCGCCCAGTGGCTGACGAAGAGCGGGCTGCCCTCGACGCCGAGCGCCAGCGAGATCAGGATGAAGCTGCCCGCGAAGATGCGGATGAGACGGTCGACGGTCATGGTCAGACTCCTTGGCCAGGGGCCGGGGTGGGGTGGCGCCGCTGGTAGACGGCGTAGTAGAGAACCGGGATCACGACCAGCGTCAGCAGCGTCGAGACCATGATCCCGAAGATCAGCGCGATCGCCAGCCCGTTGAAAATCGGGTCGTCGAGGATGAAGAAGGCGCCGATCGTGGCCGCGAGGCCCGTCAGCACGATGGGCTGCGCGCGCACCGCGGCGGAGTTCATCACCGCGTCCTTGAACGCCATGCCTTGGGCGACCTGCAGCTCGATGAAGTCCACCAGCAGGATCGAGTTGCGCACGATGATCCCGGCCAGCGCGATCATCCCGATCATCGAGGTGGCGGTGAACTGCGCGCCCAGCAGCGCGTGGCCCGGCATCACGCCGATCATCGTCAGCGGGATCGGCGCCATGATGATCAGCGGCGTGACGTAGCTGCGGAACTGCGCCACCACCAGCAGGTAGATCAGGATCAGCCCGACGCCGTAGGCCGCACCCATGTCGCGGAAGGTGTCGTAGGTGATCTGCCATTCGCCGTCCCACTTGATGGCGTACTGGCGGTACGGGTCGCTCGGCTGGTGGATCCAGTATTCGCCGAGGTCGCCGGTGCCGGGCAGGGCGGCGTCCTTCAGCTTCGGGCGGATCGCGAACAGGCCGTAGAGCGGCGAATCCAGCTTGCCGGCCATGTCGCCGAAGACGTAGCTCACGCCCTGCAGATCCTTGGTGAACAGCGGCTTGTCGATGATCGCTTTCTCCACCCGCACCAGCTCGCTCAGCGGCACCAGCTGCCCGTTCGCGGCGCGCATCGGCAGCGCGAGCAGCGCGTCCAGCCCGACCTGCGATTCACGCGGCAGTTGCAGCCGCACGGGGATCGGGTACTTGCTCTGGCCGTCGTGCAGGTAAGCGGCGTCCATGCCCGACAGCGCGCCCTGCACGGTCTGCGCGACCGCGGCCACCGGGATGCCCAGCGACTCGGCCCGCTGGCGCTGCACGCGCAGGAAGGTGCGCGGGGCGTCTTCCTTGAGCGAGGTGTCGGTGCCGACGATGTCGGGCGTGGCGGCGAAGGCCTTGGCGATGCGCGCGGCGAGTTGCTGGCGGCCGGCCTCGTCCGGGCCGTAGACCTCGGCGACCAGCGGGCTCATCACCGGCGGGCCGGGCGGCACTTCGACGACCTTCACCCGCGCACCGTGCGCCGCGGCGATCTTCTCCAGTTGCGGGCGGTGGCGCTGCGCGATGACGTGGCTCTTGTCGCTGCGGTGGTGCTTGTCGACGAGGTTGACCTGCAGATCGCCCTGTTCGGCGTCGGCGCGCAGGTAGTACTGGCGCACCAGGCCGTTGAAGGTGATCGGGCTGGCCGTGCCGGCGTAGCCTTGCAGGTTCAGCACCTCGGGCTGCTTGGCCAGATACGCGCCGAGATCCTGCAGCGTTGCGGCGGTGTCCTCCAGCGCGGAGCCGGCCGGCATCTCGACGACGACCTGGTACTCCGACTTGTTGTCGAACGGCAGCATCTTCAGCACCACGAGCTGGACCACGGCCAACCCGACGCTCAGGAACAGCGCGCCCAGGATGCCGGCCAGCAGCAGCCAGCGCTTGGCCGCACTCTCCAGGAACGGCGACAGGAGGCGGCGGAACAGCGTCGGCAGCTTCGCGGCGAGGCCGGTCGGCTCGGCGTGCGCGTGCGCGGCGTCCATCGGCTTCATCAGCTTGGCCGCGAGCCACGGCGTCACCGAGAACGCGATCGCCAGCGAGATCGCCATGCCGAGGCTCGAATTGATCGGGATCGGGCTCATGTACGGCCCCATCAGCCCGGACACGAACGCCATCGGCAGCAGCGCCGCGATCACCGTGAAGGTCGCCAGGATAGTCGGGCTGCCGACTTCATCGACCGCCGCGGGGATGATCGCCAGCAGCGGCTTGCCCGGATGGAGCTGCTGGTGGCGGTGGATGTTCTCCACCACCACGATCGCGTCGTCCACCAGGATGCCGATCGAGAAGATCAGCGCGAACAGCGACACCCGGTTCAGCGTGAAGCCCCAGGCCCACGACGCGAACAGCGTGGCCGTCAGCGTCAGGATCACCGCGGCGCCCACGATCACCGCCTCGCGCCGCCCGAGCGCGAAGCCGACCAGCAGGATCACCGAGCCGGTCGCGAACGCCAGCTTCTGGATCAGCTTGTTGGCCTTCTCGGCGGCGGTCTCTCCATAGTCACGGGTGATGGTCATCTCGATGCCGGCCGGCACCACGGTGTTGCGCAACTCGTCGAGGCGGGCACGGGCGGCCTGGGCCACATCGACCGCGTTCTGGCCGGGCTTCTTGGTGACGGTCATCGTCACGGCCGGGTGCGCGCCGCCCGCGCCGGACGCGGCCACGCCGGGCGTGAACCAGACGTGGCGCTGCGGCTGCGCGGCACCGGTCTCGATCTTCGCGACTTCGCGCAGGTAGACCGGCTTGCCATTGCTCACGCCGACCACCAGCTCGCCCACGTCCTCGGCCGAGCGCAGGAACTCGCCGGTCTCGATGGTGAGCATCTGCGCCGCGCCGTTGGGCATGGCGGCATCGCGGTTGACCACGGTGCCGGCTGGCATCGCCAGATTGGCGGCAGCGATCGTCTGCGTCAGGCGCAGCACGTCGACGCCGCGCTCGCGCAGCCGGCTCGGGTCGAGCACCACCTGCACCGCCTGGCCGGGGCCGCCGATGGTCTGCACCTCGCGGGTGCCGGGGACGCGCTTGAGTTCGGCTTCCAGCGAGCGGGCCACGCGCTCGATCGCCAGCGCCGAGGTGTCGTCCTTGCTCCACAGCGTCACGCCGAGCACCGGCACATCGTCGATGCCCTTGGGCTTGACGATGGGGGGGAGGGTACCCAGGTCGCGCGGCAGCCAGTCCTGGTTCGCGTTGAGCACGTCGTAGAGCCGCACCAGTGCTTCGGTGCGCGGCACGCCAACCTGGAACTGCACCGTCAGCACGGCCACACCGGGCCGTGCCACCGAATAGGTGTGCTCGATGCCGGCGATCTGGCTCAGCGCCTGCTCGGCGGGGCGGGCGACCATGTTCTGCACATCCGCGCTGCTCGCCCCGGGGAAGGGGATCAGCACATTGGCCATGGTCACGTTGATCTGCGGCTCCTCCTCGCGCGGCGTGACCAGCACGGCGAACAGGCCCAGCAGCAGCGCGACGATGGCCAGCAGTGGCGTGATCGCGTTCGACTGGAACATCGCAGCCATGCGGCCGGCGATGCCAAGTGCGGGCGTTCCGGTTTCGGCGGTGATGCGGTCGTCGCTCACGGCCGGGCTCCTGCGAGGCCGGCCTTGACCGCGTCGGTGGCGATGCGGTCACCGGCGTTCAGACCCGCCAGCACCTCGGTCGAGCCGCCCTGCGCCGATCCCGCACGGATGGCGCGCAGCACGAACTGCTGGTCCCGGGCGATGTAGACGGCGGTCAGCTCGCCACGGCGCAGCACGGCGGCATCCGGCACGCTCAGCGTCGCCAGCTTCTGGTCCGCACCGGCGGTGGCGTCCGCGAAGCGCACCCGCACCGTCTGGCCCGGCATCAGCAGCGCGCTGTCGGCCCCGCTCAGGTCGAGCCGCCATTCCACGGTCTGCGACACCGCGTCGGCGGTGGGCAGGTCGGTCTTCTTGATGGGGGCGACCCAGCGCTGGTCGGGCAACTGCACTTCGATGCGCTGCGCGTCGCGGGCGGTGGCCGCCTGCGAGGCCGGCACCTGCACGACCGCCCGCAGCGCGCCCGGCGCGTACACGGTGACGATCGGACGGCCCGGCGCGGCGAGGTCGCCGGTGTCGAGGTGGGTGGCGAGCACGATGCCGTCGAATGGGGCGTTCACGCTGGCGAAGCCTTGTGCCAGCGTCGCCTGGCTGCGGCCGGCGCGCGCCTGGGCGACAGCGGCTTCGGCGGCCTTGAACTGGTTGTCGGCGTTGTCGAGCGCGGACTGGCTGACGTAGCCCTGGCCGCGCAGTTCGCGGGTGCGGTCGAGCTGGGTGCGGGCGTTGCGCAGGTTGGCGTCGGCCTGCGCGAGACCGGCGTCGCTCTGGGCCACGCCAGCGGCGGCGACGCGGGCGTCGAGTTGCGCCAGGGCCTGACCCGCCTTGACGCGGTCACCGGCCTTGACGTTCAGCGCGAGCACATTGCCCGCCGCTTGCGCCGACACCGTCGCCTGCCGGACGGGCTGGATCGCGCCGTCGAGGGTGAGGAGGCGGCCGACGCGGCCCGCCTGCACCACCGTGGTCGGCACCGTGACATCGGCGGCCACCGCCCCACCGCCGATCAGCATCGACGTCATCAGCAGCAGCACCGCGAGGCGAGGGGACACAGGGGAACGCATGGTCAGACTCCTTGATACCCTGCATGGTATATCAATAGGGGTGGGGGTATCAAGAGAATGTCTCAAGATGCCTTGAAGCGGGTGTGGTGCGGATAATGCAAACAGCCCGACAAGCCTGCGCCTGTCCAATCCAACGGAGCCTGATGCCCATGACTGCTGCCCTCCTGACCGGCATGACGACTGCCCGCCTAGACGCCATCGAATCGGCCCGGCTGCCCGCGCTGCTGCGCCAGATGCCCAAGGCCGAGCTGCACATCCACATCGAAGGCTCGCTGGAGCCGGAGCTGATCTTCAAGCTCGCGCAGCGCAATGGCGTCACGCTGCCGTATCCGAGCATCGAGGCCCTGCGTGCGGCCTATGCCTTCACGGACCTGCAGAGCTTTCTCGACATCTACTACGCCGGGGCCAGCGTGCTCCTGAAAGAAGAAGACTTCTTTGACATGGCGTGGGCTTACCTCGAAAAAGCCGCCGCCGACAACGTCGTCCACACCGAAATCTTCTTCGACCCGCAGACGCACACCGCGCGCGGCGTGCCCTTCGAGACGGTGATCAAGGGCCTGAACCACGCCGTCCACCGGGCGCACACGGGGCTGGGCGTGAGCGCGAAGCTGATCCTGTGTTTCCTGCGCCACCTGAGCGAGGAAGAGGCGTTTGCCACGCTGGAAGAAGCGCTGCCCTGGCGCCACCACTTCATCGGCGTCGGGCTGGACAGCAGCGAGGTTGGCCATCCGCCGAGCAAGTTCGAGCGGGTGTTCGCGCGCTGCCGCGAACTCGGGCTGCACGTCGTCGCCCACGCTGGCGAGGAGGGGCCGCCGGCCTACATCCACGAGGCGCTGGACCTGCTGAAAACCGAGCGCATCGACCACGGCGTGCGCTGCCTCGAAGACGAGGACCTGGTCGAGCGGCTGGTCGAGGAGCGCATCCCGCTGACGGTGTGTCCGCTGTCGAACACCAAGCTCTGCGTGTTCCCGACGATGGCCGACCACAACCTGCCGGCGCTACTCGACGCCGGCCTGTGCGCGATGGTCAACTCCGACGATCCGGCCTACTTCGGCGGCTACATGAACCAGAACTTCGTCGAACTCTTCGCCGCGCTGCCGCAGCTCACCGCCCGCCACGCCTACCAGCTCGCACGCAACAGTTTCGAGGCCAGCTTTGTCGGCGAGGAGCAGAAGCGGGCGTGGGTGCACCAGCTCGACGCGGTGTTCAACGCCGGCTGAAGTGGCTTGGTCAAGGCCGTTCAGGCCGACTGGACGCTTTTCCCGTAGCGCTTGAGCGTCTTGTCGGCGCTCAGCAGGGTAATGCCTTCATGCATGGCCTGGGCCACCAGCAGCCGATCGAAAGGGTCGCGGTGGACCCAGGGCAGATCGGCCACCCGCATCACATGTTCGGGCCGAATGCCCAGTTCGGTGAATCCTGCGTCCAGCAAACCCTGGCGCAAGCTCGGCGCATCTACCTGGAAGTCTGGGCGTCCCAGGGAACTCTTGATCGCGACTTCCCAGAGGCTGACCACGCTGAAGGCCACCTCGCTGGACTGTGTCGCCAGCAGTTTCATGGCGCGGGGCGGCAGGCGTTCAGGTGCGAGTGCCGCCCACAGGACCAGGTGCGTGTCAATCAGCACCATCAGGTGGAGCCGAACATGGTGTCGATCTCTGCGTCAAACCCTGCCTTGATGTCCTGTGGAATCTTGCCCTGACCTCTGAGGAAACCGAGTGGGCGGATCGTGACGGCTTCGGGTACCAACGCACTGACCTTCACCAGCGGTTTGCCCGCTCTGGTGATGATGATGTCCTCGCCACGAATGGCCTGGTCGATGAGGTGGGACAGGTGTGCCTTCGCCTCGCTCACGTTGACGGTCACGGTCATGGGCATGCTCTCCAGAGTCCGGGGCAGTCTATAGCGTTGGACGACTCTGCGACAATCCCGCCCCTGCCGCCCGCGTGCCCGACGCGGGCGGCTTCGTTTTGCCCAAGCCTTTTTCTACTTTTCGGGACATGTCGAGGAACACCATGTACAAAAACCTCCTGCGCGCCGCCGTGGCCGCCTGGATTGCCATTCCCCTGACCGCAACGGTCGCCGCCCCCGCCGCACCGGCCAAACCCCCGCTCAAGGTCGCCTTCGTCTACGTGAGCCCGGTCGGCACCGCCGGCTGGACCTACCAGCACAACATGGGCCGCCTCGGGATGGAGCACAAGCTCGGCGACGCGGTCAAGACCACCTACGTCGAGAACGTCGCCGAGGGCGCGGACTCCGAGCGCGTGATGCGCGATCTGGCCGCACAAGGCAACCAGCTGATCTTCGCCACCAGCTTCGGTTACCTGGAGCCGGCGCTGCGGGTGGCCCAGGAGTTCCCCGGCGTCGCCTTCGAGCACATGGGCGGCTACAAGACCAGCGCCAACGTCAACACCTACAACGCCCGCTTCTACGAAGGCCGCTACCTCGCCGGCATGGTCGCCGGCAAGATGAGCAGGACGGGGCTGGCCGGCTACGTGGCAGGTTTTCCCATCCCCGAGGTGGTGCAGGGCATCAACGCTTTCACGCTGGGGATGCGCGCCGCCAACCCGAAGGCGCAGGTCAAGGTCGTCTGGCTCAACACCTGGTTCGACCCCGCCAAGGAGCGCGAGGCCGCGCAGAGCCTGGTCAACGACGGCGCCGACATGCTCACCCACCACAGCGGCTCGACCGCCATTCCCCTGCTGGCCGAGGAGAACGTGGCCAAGGGCGTGCGCCTGCTCGGCTACCAGAGCGACATGCGCCCCTTCGCCCCGAAGGCGCAGCTCACCAGCGTCACGCACCACTGGGAGGCGCGCTACACCGCGGTGGCCAAGTCGGTGATCGCCGGGACGTGGAAGCCGAAGCCCTTCATCGGCGGCGTGCGTGAACGCATCATCCAGATGGCACCGTATTCCGACGAGGTGCCGCGTGACGTGCAGCGCCAGCTCAACGAGGTCGAGCGCGCGATGGCGGCCGGGCGGGTGCATCCCTTCTCGGGCAAGCTGGTCGACCAGGCCGGGCAGGTGCGCCAGAGCCGGGGCGTGCTGGGCGACGAGGCGCTTGCGAAGATGGACTTCTTCGTGCAGGGCGTGGTTGGGTCGATGCCCAAGCGCTGATTCTGTCGACGATGTGCTGGCGTACACTGAATTTCGGATGATGGGACGGAGGACGTTTGAATGGACAACACCCCAGCGAGCACTCCCGCGCCCAAACTGCAGGGCCGCATTGCCAAGGTCAGCATCCAGGGGTTTCGCAGCCTGCGCCAGATCGAATCGCTGGAACTGCCGCAACTCGCGGTGCTGATCGGCGCCAACGGCGCAGGCAAATCAACCCTCATCCAGTTTTTCGAGATGCTGAGCTGGATGCTCAAGGCGCAGCACTTGCAGGAGTTTGTATTGCGCCACGGCGGCGGCGATGACCAGTTTTTCATGGGCGCCAGACAAACCCCGGCGATCCACGCCGAAATTCAGCTTGAAACCCCTGCCGCATTCAATGACTACCGTTTCAGCCTGACGCACCTGTCCGCCAACGACACGGTCATGGTGAGCGGCGAGGCTTACCGCCATTCGGACAAGTCCAAGCCGACCGTGGCCCGCTGGCAGGAGATCCCGGACAGCAGCAAAGAAGCCGTACTCCCCACCAAGGCCAGCACCACCGCCAAGACCATCTGCCACCTGCTGCGGCAATGCACCACCTACCAGTTCCATGACACATCGGACAAGGCATCTATCCGGATGCGCTGGGACGTGACCGATGCGGTGCGGCTGCGCTCTGACGGTGGCAACTTGGCTTCCGTCTTGCTGACCCTGCGCGAGAACCATTTCAAGCGTTATCAGCTCGTGGTGCGCCAGATCCAGCGGGTGCTGCCCACCTTCAAGGAGTTTGTGCTGGAGCCCAACTACGGGAAAGTGGATCTGCGCTGGATCGGTCAGCACAGCGACAAGGTGTTCGGCCCGCACCTGACCTCGGATGGCTCCCTGCGTCTGTTCTGCCTGCTGACGCTGCTGAACCTGCCGCCCGATCAACTGCCGGATGTGATGTTCTTCGACGAGCCGGAACTCGGCTTGCATCCCCACGCCATCACCCTGGTGGCCGAGACACTCAAGCGCCTGTCGAAGAATCGCCAGATCTTCATCGCCACGCAGTCGCCATATCTGGTGGACTGTTTCGAGCTGGAGAACATCATCGTCGCCAGCGCCAACAACGGTGAGACGGTGTTGCGCCACCTGTCGCGTGCGCACTATCAGCGTTGGCTGGATGACGAGTACCAGCTTTCTGACATCTGGCTGCAGCAGGCCACAGGCGGTGTGGCCTGGCTGGGCGACAGTCAGCCCCTCAACAGGGACGGCGCAGCCGGCGCGGAGCGCGCCGAATGATCAGGGTTTGCATCATCTGCGAAGGGCCGACGGAGGTCGAGTTCGTCAACCGATGTCTCGAACCCTATCTGCGCACCAGCGGCATCAGCGCATACGGGACTTTGTTGAGTGCCAGATCAGGGCGTCACCGCGGTGGGCGTGTGACCGTGGACCGGCTCGCCAACAAGATTTCATTGCACTACAGCGAAGCCGACAGAGTCACGACGCTGGTGGACTTTTACGGCTTCCAAGACAGGCAGGCGCGTGGCCGTGCACAACTGGAAGCGGACATTGCCGCAACAGTCCATGCAATGACCACGGGCTACGACCCGCGCTTTGTGCTGCCATATGTGCAGATGCACGAATTCGAGGGGCTGCTGTTCACCGACACCAGCGCCTTTGGATGGGCGGAAGACGGCTGGAGCGACGAGGTAGAAACCGCTTTGACCGCTGTGGCGCGGGCATTCGCCAGCCCGGAGGACATCAATGACAGCCCGGAAACCGCACCGTCCAAGCGCATCGAGAAAATATTTCCGGCGGGAGCCTACTCCAAGCCGGAGCACGGCCCATTGATCGCCGAAGCCATCGGCATCGATGCGATCCGGGAAAAGTGCCCCGCCTTTGATGCATGGGTTCGAACAATGCAAGCCTGGGGAATGAACCCCTCGGATTCTTGAGCAGGTTCCTTGCCAAGCGCTGAGACAATCGCCCCCTCACTCCCTGGACCCCCATGTCATTCGCTTCCCTTGGCCTGAACCCGGCACTGGTCCGCGCCGTCCGCGAAATCGGCTTCACCGAGCCGACGCCCATCCAGGCCCGGGCCATTCCCGCGGCCTTGTCGGGCGCCGATGTGCAGGGCGCTGCGCAGACCGGCTCGGGCAAGACGGTGGCGTACGCGCTGCCGCTGCTGCAGGCGGACATGGCAACCCCCCGCGCCTGGCCGCGCGCGCCGCATGGGCTGGTGCTGGTGCCGACCCGCGAGCTGGCGATCCAGGTGGGCGAGGTGCTGCGCGATCTGGCCCGGATGCTGCCGGACCCGCCGCGGGTGTCGGTGCTGTTCGGCGGCGTGTCGATCAACCCGCAGATGATGGGCCTGCGCGGCGGCACCGAACTCGTCGTCGCCACGCCCGGCCGGCTGCTCGATCTGGTGGACCACAACGCGCTGCGGCTGGACGCCATCCGCCTGCTGGTGCTCGACGAGGCCGACCGGCTGCTCGACCTGGGCTTCGCGGACGAGCTGAACCGCGTGCTGGCGCTGCTGCCGGCGAAGCGGCAGAACCTGTTCTTCTCGGCGACCTTTCCGGACGCGGTGCAGGCGCTGGCCGACGGGCTGCTGCAGGCGCCGACGCGCATCGACATCAGCGCGTCCGTGGCCGAAGCCGGTGGCGACGAGGTGCACCCCGACATCGTCGAGCGCGCCATTGCGCTGGACGCGGGCCGGCGCACGGGCGTGCTGCGCTACCTGATCAAGGAAGGCGGCTGGGACCGCGTGCTGGTGTTCGTCGCGACCCGCTACGCGACGGAGCTGCTCGCGCACAAGCTCGGCCGCGAGGGGCTGCACGCCGCGCCGCTGCACGGCGAACTCAGCCAGGGCACACGCGCCGAGGTGCTGAACGCCTTCCGCGCCGGCCAGGTGCAGGTGCTGGTGGTGACGGATCTGGCGGCGCGCGGCATCGACATCCCGCGGCTGCCGGCGGTGGTCAACTTCGACCTGCCGCGCTCGGCCGACGACTACACCCACCGCGTGGGCCGCACCGGCCGCGCTGGCGAGCCGGGCACGGCGGTGAGCTTCATCACCGCGGCGACCGAGTCGCATTTCCGGCTGATCGAGAAGCGCCAGGGGCGGCGCATTCCGCGCGAGCAGATCCCCGGCTACGAGCAGGTCGAGACGGCCACGCCCGACCAGGCGGCCGGCGGCATCAAGGGCCACCGCATGAGCAAGAAGGACAAGCTGCGGGCGGCGGCTGCCGCTGCCGAGACGGCCGAGGCGCAGGCAAAAAAATAGGCGGTGGCCTGGTGCCACCGCCTGTTCGGGTCTGACCTGACCAGACGCTGGCAAGGTGCCAGCGTCGGACCGCGGTCAAGCGCTTACTTGCAGACCTGGCCCTTGCCGACGTGGGCGCCCTTGGCCTTGGCATCGGCTTCGGTCATGTACGCGCCCTTCTTGGTCTTGCCGTAGAACTTCGTGCCCTCGCAGTGGTAGACCTTGCCATTGACCCACACCTTGCCGGCGCCGCCACCTGCGGCGGGTTGGGCTGCGGCGGGCTTGGCGGGGGCGGCCGGTGCCGGCGCAGCGGCCGGAGCGGCGATCGGCGCAGCGGCCGGAGCGGCCGGAGCGGCGATCGACGCTGCAGGTGCCGGGGCGACGACCGACTTCACTTCGGCGGCCACCGACTTGACGGCCGACGCGGCGGCGGGTGCAGCGGCAGCCGCCTTGGTCAGGGCATTGGTGGCCGGAGCCGCGGTCTGCGCGAAGACGGAACCAACCAGCATCGAGCCAGCCACCAGCATGAACAACGCTTTTTTCACTGAGAACTCCCGAGAGTTGCACGGAACTACGTGCTTGCACTCCATAACGAAGCCTCCGCGCATTGGTTGACGGCCTGGCTCAGTTTCCTGCGATCCGCAGGCGCCGCGCGGCGTCCTCGGCCCGGGCGTCGTCGATCTCGCGCACCACGCTGCCGACGTCCACCGGCCCGTGCTTGTGGACGTAGCGGCCGGTCAGCGGCGTCTCGGTGCGCAGCAGGCCGCGCTCGTACAGCGCCCAGAGTTCGTGCCCGTAGTCGCTGCGCAGCAACTCCGGCGCGAAGCGGCCGAAGAAGTTGCGCAGGTTCTCCACGTCGCGCAGCAGCATCCGTTTGGCGTGGTTGTTGCCCGCAGCGTCCACGGCCTGCGGCAGGTCGATGATCACCGGCCCGTCCGCGGCCAGCAGGATGTTGAACTCCGACAGATCGCCGTGCACCACGCCCGCACCGCACAGCATCCGCACCACCTCGGCGATCAGCGTGGCGTGGTGGCGGCGGGCGTCTTCGGGGGTGAATTCGACGTCGTTGAGGCGCGGCGCGGCGTCGCCGTGTTCGTCCGTCACGAGTTCCATCAGCAGCACGCCGTCCAGGAACAGGTGCGGTTTCGGCACGCGCACGCCCGCGGCGGCGAGCCGGTAGAGCGCATCGACCTCGGCGCTCTGCCAGGCGGCTTCCGTCGCCTCGCGGCCGAAACGGGTGCCCTTGGCCATGGCGCGGGCCTGGCGGGTGTTCTTGACCTTGCGGTTTTCGGTGTAGTCCACGGCCTGCCGGAAGCTGCGGTTGGTCGCTTCCTTGTAGACCTTGGCGCAGCGCGTGTCCTCGCCGCTGCGCACGACATAGACCGTGGCTTCCTTGCCGCTCATCAACTGGCGCACGACCGTGTCGATGAGACCTTCCTCGATCAGCGATTGCAGTCTTTTGGGTGGTTTCATCGGGCGATTTTGCGCCAGCGGCGATCGGTCGGCTGGTTTGCGTTGCATCAATACGGCATGGGGTATGTGACGCATGATGCACCTCCATCTGCATCCACCGGAGAACACCATGCCTTTCCTCCTGCCGACCGTGGCCGCTGGCCCCACCGCCCGACGCCAGCTGCTGGCTGCGCTGGCGCTGCTGCCTCTGGTGCACGCACTGCCGGCGGTGGCGGCCGAGACCGCCGCGCCGCTGAAGGACGCAGCCCGTTCGGCGATGGTCGCGTTCGACGCGGTCTACATCCCCGCGCTGTTCCTGACCGGCAGTGCCGGCAAGAGCCCTGAGGGTCCAGCGAAGGCCGAGGCCTCGATGCAGCGCCTGCTCGCCGACTGGCCAACCCGCCGCGTGGCACTGGCGGCGGCGCTGCCCGGGGCCAAGGTCTGGACCGCCGCACTGGACAAGGTCGGACGCAGCCTGACCGAAGCCAGCCAGCAGGTCACCCGCCGCCAGTGGGAGGACTCGCACGCGACGCTGGAGCATGTGCGCGAAGCGATGTTCGAGGCGCGCCAGTCGCTCGGCATCGACTACGCGCTGGACCACTACACCGCCTACCACGGTGCGATGGAGGCGCTGGCGAACGCCACCACGGTGCAGCGCCCCGCGATGGAGGCGGATTACGCCAAGGCCCGTGCACTGTGGCGTGGCCTGGAACAAGTCACCATCGATCCGGCTGCCTACGGCCTGTCTGCGCCACGCCAGGCCCAGCTCCGGAAGGCCCTGGCCGAAGAGACCGAGGCCCTGAGCCGCCTGTCGATGGCCCTGCGCGGCGCCAGCGATGCCGAGTTGCTGAAGGCCGCTGCTGCGCTCAAGCCGCCGTTCGTGCGCGCCTATGTGGCCTTCGGCTGGGCGCCGGGCGAGTCGCCAGTCCTGCCCAGCTGAGCGGACGGCGTCCACAGCCGCCGCAGCACCTCGGCGGCCCAGTCGGTGAGCGACTCGCCATCCCACGGTTCGGCGAGTGTGTACTCGTCGCCGTCGATCACCGCGCTGTGCGTCAGCAGGGCGTGGCCGTCCACCGACAGCGTCACCCAACCCCGCTCGCCGGCTTCCCAGTTGAAGTGGAGGGCGCCATCCGGCTGCGCCTCGATCTCGGGGGCGGGCAGGGCGGCGGTGGCGGCGAGCAGCGCGAGCAGTTGCGTGGCTTCGGCTTCGGTGGCGGGCGTGGGGAGGGTCCACGGGCGGGCAGCGGCGAGAAGGCGGGCTTCCCGGAGTGCGTCGGCGAGGGCGGCGGTGGGGGCGGCGGTGGGAGCTTCAGAGGACATGGCCGTCACTGTGACCGATCCCGCGCGCCGCGTCGCGGGCAGCGTACGATAGCCCCATGACCGGCACATCGCCGCGCCATGAACCCCACCCTGTATCGAACGGAGATCACCATGCCCAAAGGCCAGCGCAGCAGCAAGGAAACCAAGAAACCGAAGAAGGACACGTCGCCGCCGAAGCCGATGTCGTCCGATCCCGTGCGTCCCACGGTCACGACGGTCGTGCCGGATCGCTCGAAGAAGAAGGCATGAGCGGTGTGACCGGCTCGGGGGCTGCCGGCGCGGCCGGTGGAGCCGCCGCCCGCAGTGCCTTCAGCAGCCGCTGACCGGCCCGCCCGTTGACCTCGTGGCCGAGGCGGGCCTGCTCGGTGCGCACCGCGGCCTTGCTGCGGTCGCCGAGCATCCCGTCCGCCTCGCCGATGTCGTGGCCGCGCGCCGACAGCAGCGTCTGTACCTCGCGGCGCTCGGCGCGTGACAGGCCGGCATCGTCGGTCGGCCACGGCGTCGTGAACGGCCCGCCGCCGCGCAGCCGGTCCGACAGGTGCGCGATCGCCAGCCCGTAGCTCTCGGCGGCGTTGTAGCTGTAGAGCGCATCGAAGTTGCGCGTCACCAGGAAGGCCGGCCCGGTCGGCCCCGCCAGCGTCATCAGTCCGGCCGGTTCGGCGCCCGCCGGCAAGGGACTGCCATCCGCGAGCCGCAATCCGGCCGCCGCCCAGGCGGTCAGCGGCTGCCGGATCTTGCGACCCTGTCCGGCGGTGGAAAACCCCGCTGGCAGCCGCACCTCCCAGCCCCACATCCGGTCGCCCTGCCAGCCTGCCTTGGCCAGGAAATTGGCGGTCGAGGCCAGCGCGTCCGGCACGCTGTCCATCAGGTCGCGCCGCCCGTCGCCATCGAAATCCACCGCCAGCCGCTCGAAGGTGCTCGGCATGAACTGCGTGTGCCCGAAGGCGCCGGCCCACGAGCCGACCAGCCGCTCCGGCGCGATGTGCCCGGCCTGCAGGATGCGCAGCGTGGCGAACAGCTCGCCGCGGAAATACGTCTGGCGCCGCCCGATGCACGACAGCGTGCCCAGCGCCTGCACCAGCGGGTACTTGCCGAAGGTCTGCCCGAAGTTGCTCTCCACGCCCCACACCGCCACGACGGTCGCCGGATCGACGCTGTAGCGCTGCTGCACCTGCGCGAGCACGGCGGCGTGCTGCACGAGCAGGGCGCGGCCTTGCGCGACCCGCTCGTCGTCCACCAGCCCGGCCAGGTAGTCCCAGATCGGCGTCTTGAACTCGGGCTGGACGTTCAGCTTGTCGATCACCGTCAGGTCGGCGGTCAGGCCCAGGGTGTGGCGGTCGTAGGTGTCGCCGCGCACGCCCGCGGCCAGCGCGGCGGGTTTCAGGTCGGCCAGACAGCGCGGAAACTCGTCGGTCTGGGCCAGGGCGGTCGAACAGGCCAGCGCGAGGGCCGCGGCGGTAGAGCAGGTGGGCAGGGTCATGGGGTGTCGTCGTTCACATCGTCCAGTTCGATGTCGCAGTCGCAGCCGACACCGGCCGCGATCATCCGCCGTGCGCCGCGTTGCAGCAAGCCGCCCAGCGGCCGCCAGCCGGCTGGCAGCACGTCGCGCCGGCCCACCAGCACGCCGCAGAGGTAACGCGCCTGCGTGTCGTCCCACACCAGCGCGGTGCAGGCGCCGCTGCGCCGGCCGCTCAGCACCATGCCGATGGGGCAGGGCACGCTCAGGCAGCACACGCCACAGCCGTTGCAGGGGGCGCCCCAGGCCGGCTTGGGAGGGGCCTCGGCGTGGATGGCGATGGTGGGGCTGGGTCGGCTGATCATGCGTCGGCAGGGTTGTGGCTGGCGCTGGCCTCGATCATCTGCTGGTGCAGCCACCGGTGCGCCGGATCGATGTCATGCCGCCGGTGCCACACCATCTGCAACTGCAGCGGCGGCAGCTTCACCGGCAGCGGCCGGCACACCAGGTCCTCCGCCGCCCCGGTGACGGCCAGGAAGGCGCGTGGCATCACCGTCAGCAGATCGGTCCGTGCGACGACCCGCCCCGCGGTGAAGTACTGGTTCACCGCCAGCACCACCCGGCGCTGCAGCCCCAGCCCGGCCAGCGCTTCATCGACCTGTCCGTGTGCCCGCCCGGAAAAGCTCACCAGCAGGTGTTCCGCCGCGCAGTAGTCCGCCAGCGTCAACTCCACGGCCTCCAGCGGATGCCCGCGCCGCATCACGCAGACGTGTTCGCTCGCGTCGAGCCGCTGGTGGCGCAGCGGTGCGTTGGCGCCGAGCGTGACCTGCCGCGACACCAGCTCCGGAAAATGCCCGATCGCCAGATCGGCTTCGCCGCGGTCGAGCAGCGGTGTCGGGTCGCGCGTGATCAGCGGCAGCACGCGCAGGTCCGCCAGCGCGCGCTGGGCCTGCAGGCGCTGCACCAGCGGCGGCAGCAGCAGCGCCGAGGCCGCGTCCGCCATCGCCAGCGCGAAGGTGCGCGGCTGGTGGACCGGGTCGTAGTCGGTCGGCTCGAAGACGTGCCGCAGCTGCGCCAGCGCCGTGCGCACCTCGGGCCAGAGCGCGTCGGCCCGGGCGGTCGGCACCACGCCGAAGGCGGCGCGGGTGAACAGCGTCTCGCCCACGGCGTCCTTCAACCGGCGCAGCGCATTGCTCACCGCGGGCTGCGTCATGGCGAGGCGGTCGGCGGCGCGGGTCAGGTTGCGCTCGGCCATCACGGTGTCGAACACGCGCAGCAGGTTGAGGTCGAGGGTGCGGAAATTCATTCACAAATCGTATATCAATGATTCACACAATGACCTAACAGCATATCTAGGGTTTACCCGATACTCCGTCTAACCAAGGGTTAACCCTAAGGAGTTTGAAATGTCGATGGTTCTCGTTCCCGCTACCAATGTCTCTGCGACTGCCACCACCGCCCGTTCGTTCGCGGTGTCCCTCGTTGATGCCACGGCCAATGCGCTGCACAAGCTGGCCACGCGCATCGCTGAAGCCGGCCGGCCTTACGAGCCGCGCACCGCTGAAGAGCTGATCGAATGGGCCAACAGCTACGAGGCGACCCAGCCGTCGTATGCGGCCGATCTGCGCGCTGCGGCGCTGCATGCCCAGGAAATCGCTGGCCGCGCCAAGTACAACTGATCCGTTCCGTGTCCGGTCGGACGAAAAAAAGCCGGGCCTTTCGGCCCGGCTTTTCCTGCGTGCTGTGGCCTGAGGCCGTGGATCAGCAGCGTTCGAAGATCGCCGCGATGCCCTGACCGCCGCCGATGCACATCGTGGCCAGCGCGTAGCGGCCGTTGATGCGCTGCAGTTCGTACAGGGCCTTGGTCGTGATGATCGCGCCGGTGCCGCCGATCGGGTGGCCCAGCGAGATGCCCGAGCCGTTCGGGTTGACCTTGGCCGGGTCGAGGTTGAGTTCCTTCGACACGGCGCAGGCCTGTGCGGCGAAGGCTTCGTTGGCTTCGATCACGTCCATGTCGGCGATCGACAGGCCGGCGCGCTTCAGCGCGATGCGGGTCGACGGCACCGGGCCGATGCCCATGATGTTGGGGTCCACGCCAGCGTGCGCGTAGGTCACCAGACGGGCGAGCGGCTTCAGGCCGTGGGCCTTGACCGCTTCGCCGCTGGCCAGCACGACCGCGCCAGCGCCGTCATTGATGCCCGAGGCGTTGCCAGCGGTGACCATGCCGTCCTTCTTGAAGGCCGGGCGCATCTTGCCCAGGCTTTCCATCGTGGTGTCGGCCTTGACGTGCTCGTCGATCAGGAAGGGGACCATGCCCTTGCGGGTCTTGATCTCGATCGGCACGATCTGGCTGGTGAAGCGGCCTTCGGCGATGGCCTGCGCCGCACGGCGGTGGCTCTCGACGGTCAGCTCGTCCATCATCTGGCGCGTGATGCCGTACTTGTCGGCCACGTTCTCGGCCGTCATGCCCATGTGGATCTTGTGGAAGGGGTCGTGCAGCGCGCCGACCATCAGGTCGATCACCTGCGCGTCGCCCATGCGGGCGCCCCAGCGGTTGGTCGGCAGCAGGTAGGCGCCGCGGCTCATGTTCTCGGCACCGGCGCCGATGGCGACTTCGCAGTCGCCCAGCAGGATGGCCTGGGCCGACGAGATGATGGCCTGCAGGCCCGAACCGCACAGGCGGTTCACGTTGAAGGCGGGCGTTTCCTGCGGGCAGCCGGCATTCACGGCGGCCACGCGGCTCAGGTAGCAGTCACGCGGCTCGGTGGTGACGACGGTGCCCATCGCCAGATGGCCGACGGCGTCGGCCGGCACGCCGCTGCGCTCCAGCGCGGCCTTGACGATGGTGGTGGCCAGATCGACCAGCGGCGTGTCCTTGAGGGTACCGCCATAGGTGCCGATGGCCGAACGGGCTGCGCTGACGATGAATACTTCGCGGGTCATGGGTGTCTTCCTCCAGGGGTGGATCGGGATTCCGGAATCGGGGCTCGAGTTCGAGCGCAAACGGTACTCCGCCTGCAATACAGATTGCTGACGTGCATCAAGTCCCGCAGACTTCGGGGCATGAACGAAGCGCTGCCTCCCGAGATCCCCAACGCACCCGACTGGGCCACCCTGCAGGTCGCGAGTTGCAATCTGCTCAATCTGGCCCTGCCGGCGCGGGTGTTCTACCCCAACCAGGAGCCCTACGGCACGAGCGAGTACGAGCGCAAGCTGGACTGGCTGGGCGGCATGTTCCGCCGCCTGAACGCGGACGTGATCGGCGTGCAGGAGGTGTGGGACGAGGCCGCGCTCAAGGCGGCCGTGGCCCGCAGCGGCCTGCGTCCACCACAGGCGCTGGTGCCCGGCGCGGAAACCGGGGCCGAGGGCACGCCACGCGTCGGGCTGGTCACGCGGCTGGCGGTCGAGTCGGTGCGCAGCATCGCCGACTTCGCGCCCGGCGAGGCGGTCACCGTGCCCGAGATCGGCCTGCAGACCCGCTTCGAGCGCCCGGTGCTGCACGCCGCGCTGCGCACGAAACGCGGGCAGCTCCTGCATGTGCTGGTCACGCACCTCAAGTCCAAGCGCCCCAAGTTCCTGCAGGACGCGGCCGGCGTGGAACTGGAGGACCGCAGCGATCCGCGGGTCGTCGCCCGGGCCTCGCTGCGCTCGCTCATCCAGCGCGGGGCCGAATCGGCGGCGCTGCGCGGCCTGGTGACCGACCTGATCCACCGCACGCGCGATCCGCTGGTGCTGCTGGGCGACATGAACGACGGCCCCCAGTCGGTGACCAGCCAGCTCATCGCGGCCACCCAGGCCGTGGCCTACGACCGCAAGGCGCGCGATGTCGCGCTGTTCCACGCCTACGACGTGCAGAGCGAGCCGGCGCTGCGCCGCGACATGGCGTACTCGCACGTCTTCCAGGGCTGGCCGGACCTGCTCGACCAGATCTGGGTCAGCGAGGAACTGGTCAGCACGGCGAAGTTCGCGCTCGGCGACGTGCGCCGGGTCGAGTACTTCAACGACCACCTGCACGAGGGCCGCGACCGCACGCGCAGCGACCACGGCTTCGTGCGGGCGCTGCTGCGCTTCCGCGGGAATCAGGCGGCTGGCGGTTCCGCGGGTGGCTCGGGGGGCGTTGCCGGTGCTGCGGGGGCCTCGCCGCTGGGGGTGTCGTAGAGCCGGCGCAGCCGCTCCAGCCCTTCGCGGTAGGACTGCGCGTCGCCGTATTCGAAGAAGCGCGGGTAGCGGTCGTGGGCCGCGATCACGCGCCGGGCGTGCTTGATCGGGCACCAGTACTGCTCGGTGCGCGCCGCGGCTTCGCGCAGGTAGGCCGCCACGCCGTTGCCGTACGAGCAGTAGAAGCAGTTGAGCTTCTCGATCAGATTCAGGTAGGGCAGGTCGGTGCGGTCGAAGACGATGTAGTCGCTGCGGCGCGCCTTGGGGATGCCGTAGACCGGAAAGCAGACCGCCTGGTAGAGGGTGACGAACAGGTCCATCAGCGCGAAGACGATGAAGCCCGCATAGATCACCGGCGCCGTCAGCACCGTGGCCAGGCTGCTCTGGGCGAGGTAGTGCCACAGCCCGACCTTGTGCTGGCGGTGCAACTGCATCACCTCCTGCGCGAACTTGACGCGGCGGTTCTCGACCACGAACTCGATCTCGTTGCGCCGGCGTGCGAGTTCGGCTTCCAGCTCCGCTTCGAGGTGTTGCATCCGGGTGAGCAGGTCATCGATGTGGGTGTTCATGGGCGGATCTTCTTACACTGCAGGGTTGACGCCTCCCCTGATGATGCAGAACAACAGCTACTGGACAACAAGATGAAGTCGGCCCTGTTCGTGGATTTCGACAATGTGTACTCGGGCCTGCGCAAGCTCGACCCGATGATCGCCGAGCGTTTCGGCCGCCAGCCGCTGGAGTGGGTGCAGTGGCTGATCAAGGATCTGGCCCTGCCGGACGGCGCACCTGCGAACGCGCAGCGCCGCCTGCTGGTGCGCCGCGTCTACCTGAATCCGCAGGTCTACCAGCGCTTCCGGCCCTCGTTCAACCACGGCGGCTTCGAGATCGTCGACTGCCCGGCGATGACCAGCGAGGGCAAGACCAGCACCGACATCCACATGGTGCTGGACATGGTCGACCTGCTGCAGCACCAGGTGCACTACGACGAGTTCATCGTCTTCTCCGCCGACGCCGACTTCACGCCCGTGCTGCGCAAGCTGCGCCGCTGGGACCGCCGCACGACGGTGCTGGCGGTGGGCTTCCCCTCGGCGGCCTACCGCGCGTCGGCCGATCTGCTGATCGACACCGACCTGTTCGTGCGCGACGCGCTGGGCATGGGCGTGCGCGAGTTCGACGAGCCGCCGCTGCCGGTGATTTCGCAGCCGGATGGGTCGCCGCTGTCCACACCGTTCACATCAGCGACGCTGAACGCCGCACCGACATCCGCCCCCGCCCCCGCACCTGCACCCGCCGCACAGCCCTTGCCGACCGCAGACGCCCTGGTCGAGCGTATTCGCGCCGAGGTGGCGCGGGCGGATCTGCCGGTGCCGTGTGCCCGTCTGGCCTCGCGTCTGATGCACGAATACCCCGGGCTCTCGCCGGACTGGCTGGGGCAGGGCGGTTTCCGCCGTTTCCTGGAGTCACTGGCGCTGGCGCCGCTGGTGCTGGACTGGACTGCGTCGGGCGGGCACCTCTACGACCCGGTGCGCCATGTGCTGCGGGCGCCATCGTCGGCGGTCCGGAGCAGCTTCGACGCGGCGGACTGGGGCATCGAGCCGGCCCTGCTGGCGCTGATCCGCCAGGTGCACGACACCACCGGCGTGCCGCTGCTGTCGCCGCGCGATTTCCGGGCGCTGTTCGAGGCGGTGGCCGCCGATGTGGCCGCCGAGCCCTTCCAGCTCAACGACACCGGCAAGCGGGTGCGCGACCAGTTGCGCGAGACCGGCCACGACGTCAGCCGCGAATCGGTCAACTGGGTGCTGCGCGGGCTGCTGCTGTGCGGCCACGAGTTCGGCAAAGGCGAGGACGACGTGCCGACGCTGTCATACCGACTCGTCGGCAACCTGATCAACCTGTGCCGGCGCGAGCAGGTGCTGATGGACGACGGGGCTCCCGCCCTGCTGCAGCGCTGGGTCAGCGGCCAGGTCGCCAGCGAGGGGCCTGAACTCTGAGCCGCGGGCCGGCAAGGGGGCTGGCAGCGCCTGCGGGCGCTGCACGCCGTAGCCCTGCGCGTAGTCGACCCCGAGTGCACGCAACTCGCCGATCACCTCCGCCGATTCGGCGAACTCGCCCACCGTCTGCAGCCCCATCAGGTGGCCGATGCGGTTGATGGTCTCGGTCATGGCGCGGTCGATCGGGTCGGTGGTGATGTTGCGCACGAAGCTGCCGTCGATCTTCAGGTAGTCGACCGGCAGCGTCTTCAGGTAGGCAAAGGAGCTGGTGCCGATGCCGAAATCGTCGAGCGCGAAGCTGAAGCCCAGCACCTTCACGTCGGTCATGAACTGCGCCGTCAGGTGCAGGTTGTTGATCGCGGCCGTCTCGGTGATCTCGAAGCAGACCGCCCCGCGCGGCAGCGCGTGCTGCGCGGCCTGCAGGCGGATGTAGTCGAGCAGGCCCTCGGAGTTCAGCGTCGTGCCGGAGAGGTTGATCGCACAGGTCAGCGGGTGGCCCATCTGCGCGACGAGGTCGTGGTAGCGGCTGAACACCGTGCCGATGACCCAGCGGTCGATGGCCGGCATCAGGTTGTAGCGCTCGGCCGCCGGCAGGAAGGAGCCGGGGGGCACCAGCGTGCCGTCCTCGTCGATCAGGCGGATGAGCATCTCGATGTGCTGGCGACCGCCGGTTTCCGGACCGAGCTGCAGGTAGGGCTGGTAGTGCAGGCACAGCCGGTCTTCCTCCATCGCGCGGGTCAGGCGACCGGCCCAGTCCATCTCGGTGCGCCGCTGCGCCATGTCGCGGTCGCTGCGGTGGAAGACGCAGAGCCGGTTGCGCCCCTGCTCCTTGGCCGAGTAGCAGGCGGTGTCGGCGGCGCTGAACACGTCGGCGCGGTCGCGCACCTCGGCGTCCAGCACGACCAGCCCGAGGCTGGCGCTGACGGTGAAGGCCTTGCCCTCCCACGGAAAACGGAACTCGCGCAGCACGTCGAGCAGCCGGCTGGCGACCTCGCGGGCCTGCGCCAGCGGGCAGTCCTGCAGCAGGACGCCGAACTCGTCGCCGCCGAGGCGGGCCAGCGTGTCCTGCCGGCCCAGGCGCTGGGCGAGCAGCGTGGCCACCTGGCGCAGCAGCGCGTCGCCGGCCGCGTGTCCGCAGGTGTCGTTGACGACCTTGAACTGGTCGAGGTCCATGTAGCAGACAGCGTGGACCCGCCCGTCGGTGCGGGCACTGGCGATGGCGGTCTCGACCCGCAGGTCGAACTCGCGCCGGTTCGCCAGCCCGGTGAGGGGGTCGTGGGTGGCCGCCCACGAGATGCGCTGCGCCATGCGGCGGGTGACGGTGACGTCCCGGAACACCCAGGCCGCGCCGATGACCGCGCCGCCGCCGCCGCGCAGCGGTGCGACCGACTCCTCGATCGCCAGCGTGGTCCCGTCGCGCCGGACGAGCGCGAGTTCTTCCACCTCGAGCGAGCCGCCCTGGCCGTCGTGCAGGGCCTGTTGGATCGGTGCATCGATCGCCGTCATCGTGCGCTCGTCGATCAAGCTGCAGAGTTCGACCAGGGGGCGGCCCCGGGCCTCGTCGAGCGTCCACTGCGTCAGGCGTTCGGCGACCGGGTTGAGGTAGTCGACGCGGCCGTCGCGGTCGGTGGTGATCACGGCGTCGGCGATGGAGTGGAGCGTCACGCTGGCGCGCTCCTGCTGGTCGCGCAGGCGGTCGCGCATGGCCAGATCGCGCTGGTGGAAGCGGCGCAGCAGCCTGGCCAGCAGGCCACCCAGCAGCAGACCGGACAGGGCGGCCACGCCCGTGTCGACCAGCACGCCGCGCAGGGACTGGCGGATCTCGACCCGTCCGACCTCGAGGCCGGCGTCGAACAGGGCGGTGCTGCGTCCCAGATAAAGACTCGGCAACTGGTGCGTGGACTGGGCGGCCACCTGACCGTCGGCGGTCACGACGCGGGCGGCTTCGTCCGGGAGTTCGGCGGGCAGGCGGTTGAGCTGTTCGGTGAGCCGGTGCTCCTCGAAGCGCCACATGTCCGGCGAGTGGCTGATCAGCTGGTTGACCAGCTCGGCCTTGACGGCCAGGCGAGTCTCGACCGCCGAGGCCAGTGCCGAGTAGCGCAGGCCGAACACGCTGAGCGGAATCGCCAGCGCCACCAGCGCCGCCAGGGCGTGGGCCAGCGCGTGCAGCCGGCGCTCGCTGCGCGACGCCATGTCCGCAGACTGCCTGACGGTCATCGGACCCAGTGCCCTGTCTGGCGCAGGATGTCGCGGCCGGCCGGCGAGCGCAGGAAGCCGATGAAGGCCTCGGTGACCGGTGTGACCTGCGGGCCCGTCACCAGGTACAGCACCTTGTGCAGCGGGTAGCGGCCATCGGCGATGCTGCGGATGTCGGGCACGATGCCGTCCAGCGTCAGCGCCCGCAGCGGGCGCTGCTCGGTGAGGATCTGGGCCAGCGTGGTCGTGCCGATCGCACCGGGGATCTTCTCGATGCTGTCGGCCGCTTCCTGGTCGGTCACCGCGAAGGCCATGCCCTTGCGCTGCTCCGCCAGCCCCTTGGCCTGCGCCATGGCGGGCGAGAGCGTCTTGACGAGTTCGCTGTCGGCATCGCCGACGGGCCGCATCACCAGCCGCACGCGCGTCCCGTCGGGCCACTGCTCGACCTGACCGGCATAGAAGTCGACCAGCTGGGCGGAGGTGACGCCAGTGATCGGGCGCCGCAGGGCGGTGGCGAACACGAAGGGGGTGCGGCCGTACTCGGTGGCGGTGGCGCCGGCCGCGGTTTCCGCGCTGCTGAGCGGGCGGGCGCTGAGACCGATCTGGAGCTGGCCGGCGATCGCTGCCTTGATCCCGCCGCCGCTGCCCATGCTCGGGAGCACGGTGACATGCACGTCCGGCCTGGCGGCGATGAAAGCCCGACCGAGGCGCTGCATGGCCCCCAGGCTGGCGCCCGTGCCGCCGATGCGCAGCTCTTCGGCGGCCTGCGCAGGCAGCACCGCCAGCAGACCCAGTGCAGCCAGCCAGGCGGTGACGTTCCGGCGGACAGGGTGCCTGCGGACGGGAAAGAGTGCGGAAGCGGGCATGGCGGTGGGTTGTTGGCGGCCGGAGCTGGTGTCGGTGCTATCGACCACCCACCGTGAAAGCTTGAATGCGCCGACCACGCGCTCTGCGTACACTCGCCCGACCCCCTTGTGCTCTGTGCCTGTTCTCCCCGCCTGCGCGAACCCCGCCGATGACCCGAACTGCTGTGTCCCTGTCGATGCGCCTCGTCCTGTGCGCCAGCCTGCTGGCGTGGCTGACCGGCTGCGGCACCGTGCGCGCCATCGGCCAGACCGAGGCGGGTGCCGGCAGCGAAGCCCTGCAGATCTGGGACCGCTGGGTCGACAGCGGCGGCGACATCGCCGTGGCGACGACCTGGGAGCGCCGCGCCGCGCCGGGGGTGACGGTCGCGCACATCGAGCAGGCCTTTGCCAGCGTCGCCGCCGAGTACAACCTGCGCGCCGTCGGCGAGCTGCCGCTGTCGAAGGAGCTGGAGGCGCGCACCGGCCAGCCGCAGCCCTTCCTCCAGGTCTACAGCTACTGCAACCCGTCCACGGCGCGGCGCATGCTCGACTTCTCGCCCAACATGGCCGCCTTCCTGCCCTGCCGCGTCACGGTGATGGAGCGCGGGGACGGGCTGTGGCTCTACACGCTGAACATGGACATGATGACCCGCATGGGCCGGCGCATGCCGCCCGAGCTGAAGGCCGAGACCAGCAGGGTGCGGGACGCCATCCGGGCCATGGTGGACCGCGGCGCGGCCGGCGAGTTCTGACCGTGCGGCTCAAGCTCAAGGTCATGCTGCTGGCGATGGTGCCGCTCATCGCGTCCGGCGGGCTGATCGTGATGGCCCAGCACCAGCAGGAGCAGCTGCTGGCCCAGCGGCAGGAGGCCCTGGTGCGCAAGGCCTACATCGAGGCCTCGCGCGCCGAGCTGCGCCACTTCGCCGCGCTGGCGCTGTCCACGCTCAGCCCGCTCTACAACACCGGCCGCGACGACGACGAGATCAAGGCCCAGGCCATGCGCCAGCTCGCCGCGCTCGACTACGGCAGCGACGGCTACTTCTTCCTCTACGACTTCGACGGCATCAACCTGATGCACCCGCGCCAGCCGGGGCTGGTCGGGCGCAACCTGCTCCAGCTCAAGGATGAACGGGGCCGCTACCCGATCCTGGCGATGCGCGACCTCGCCCGCACCGGCGGCGGCTTCGTCGACTACAGCTGGAACAAGCCCTCGACCCAGGACCTGGCGCCCAAGATCGCCTACGTCACCCCGCTGCCGCGCTGGAACTGGTGGTTCGGCACGGGGGTCTACGTCGACGACATCGACCGCGTGGTCGCCGATCTGAACCTCGCGCTGGCCGCGAGCACGGCCTCCACCATGCGCTGGATCGGCCTGATCATGGGCGGCGGGTTGCTGCTGATCTTCGGCGGAGGGTTGTGGCTGAGCCTGCACGAACTGCGTCTGGCCGACGCCAAGCTCACCCTGCTGGCGCGCCAGGTGGTCGGCTCGCAGGAGGCCGAACGCGCCCACCTCTCGCGCGAACTGCACGACGGCACCAGCCAGACCCTGGTGTCGATCAAGCTGCTCACCGAGGCGGCGATGGACCGCCTGCCGCCCGAGGAAACGGTGACCCGCGCCGCGCTCGGCCGCGCGGTCGACCGGCTGGCCGATGCGCTGACGGAGGTGCGCGGCATGTCGCACCGGCTGCGCCCGGTCATGCTCGACACGCTGGGCCTCAGCGCCGCGCTGGGGCAGCTCGCCGACGAGATGTGGTCGCTCTCCGGCACGGCGTTCACGATGGAGGTCGACGGCGAGCCCTTCGATCTGCCGGACGACATCAAGACGGTGCTGTTCCGCGTCACGCAGGAGGCGCTGACCAACATCCAGAAGCACGCCCGGGCCTCGCAGGTGGCGCTGGAGTTGGTGTTTTCCACGGGCGGCGTGCTGCTGCGCGTGCGGGACAATGGCACCGGCTTCGACACCGAGGCCGTCCTGCGCCACCCCAGTCGTGGCATCGGCCTGCGCAACATGCGCGAACGCCTGGCCTCGATCGATGGCCAACTGGTCGTGCAGTCGCGGCCCGGGGCGACGGTGGTGCTCGCTGAAGTGTCCGAAGCCGCGATCCTGCGCTTCGCCCGTTCCTAGACCGACACCCATGTCTCCTGCCCGCATCCGACTGATGATCGTCGACGACCACGCCGTCGTGCGCGATGGGCTGAAGGCCGTGTTCAGTCTGGTCGACGACCTGGAGGTGGTGGCCGAGGCGGGCACCGGTGCCGAAGCGCTGGAGCGCGCCCGCAGCCACCACCCCGACGTCGTGCTGATGGACATCGGCATGAAGGGCGAGAACGGCATCGAACTCGCCGCCCGCCTGATCGACGAGAACCCGGAGCGCGCGGTGCTGATGCTGACGATGCACGACGGCGTCGAACACGCCCAGCGCGCGCTCAAGGCCGGCGCGCGCGGCTATGTGCTGAAGGATTCACGCTCGGCCGAGATCGTCGGCGCGATCCGCACGGTGCACGCCGGCGGCACCTACCTGAGCCCCTCGGTGGCGCAGGCGCTGTTCCGCGCGCCGCAGGCCCGGCCGATGCTCTCCGACCGCGAGCAGCAGATCCTGACCTTTCTCGGCCAGGGCCACCCGAGCAAGGTCATCGCCAGCGCGCTCGACCTGAGCGTGCGCACCGTCGAGTCGCACCGCCAGAGCATCCGCCGCAAGCTCAATCTGGCCGGGCAGGCCGAGCTGATCAAGTACGCGGTGGAGCACGCGGGGCGGGGTGGGTAATACCCGTCAGGGTTTGTGCTGATGGGGTTTACGTTTGCGTAAAGCCGCTAGACCGGCGTGCGTAGTCAGACGGTAGCGGCAGGCGGGGACGAGGCAGACACTGCGGTTCAGGATTTCAACTCGAACCACCGCCCGGAGACTGCCCCATGAACCCCGTTGCCAAGCCCATCCGCATCGCCTTCACCACCCTGGCCCTGGCCAGCGCGCTGACCCTGGCCCACGCGGCCGAGCCGATCAAGATCGGCGTGTCCGGCCCGTTCACGGGCGGCTCGTCGTCGATGGGCGTGAGCATGCGCGACGGTGTGCGTCTGGCGACGGACGAGATCAACAAGGCCGGCGGGGTGCTGGGCCGCCAGATCCAGCTCGTCGAGCGTGACGACGAAGCCAAGAACGAGCGTGGCGTGCAGATCGCCCAGGAAATGATCAACAAGGAGAAGGTCGCCGCCACGGTGGGCTACATCAACACCGGCGTCGCCCTGGCCTCGCAGCGCTTCTACCAGGAAGCCAAGATCCCGGTGATGAACAACGTCGCCACCGGCTCGCTGATCACCCACCAGTTCGACGACCAGGCCGAGAACTACATCTTCCGCAATGCTGCGCATGACAGCATCCAGGCGCCGATGATCGTGGAAGAAGCCGTCGCACGCCGCGGCTTCAAGAAGGTCGCGATCCTGGCCGACTCGACCAACTACGGCCAGCTCGGCCGCACCGACCTGGAGAAGGCACTTGAACTGAAGGGCATCAAGGCGGTGGCGGTGGAGAAGTTCAACGTCAAGGACGTGGACATGACCCCGCAGCTGCTCAAGGCCAAGGAAGCCGGCGCCGAGGCCGTCCTGACCTACGCCATCGGCCCGGAGCTGGCGCAGATCGCCAACGGCATGACCAAGCTGGGCTGGAAGGTGCCGATGATCGGCTCGTGGACCCTGTCGATGGCCAACTTCATCGACAACGCCGGCCCCGGCGGTGAAGGCGCGCGCATGCCGCAGACCTTCATCCAGGAGCCGACGACGCCCAAGCGCCAGTCCTTCATCATCAGCTACCTGAAGACCTTCAACCCGAAGAACGCCCGCATCGACTCGCCGGTGTCGGCCGCCCAGGGCTATGACTCGGTCTACCTGCTGGCTGCGGCCATCAAGCAGGCCGGCTCCACCGACGGCCCGAAGATCAAGGCCGCGCTGGAAGACCTGAAGACGCCGGTCGACGGCGTGGTGACGACCTACAACAAGCCCTTCACCGCCAAGGACCACGAGGCCATCACCGCCAACATCCCGGTGTTCGGCGAGGTCAAGGGCCAGCGCGTGGTCTACGCCTACGACGGCGACTTCAAGAAGGCCGCGGAAGTGCGCGTCAAGGACGTGAACGCCAAGGGCGCGCTGACCGTCAAGAAGTGACGCGCTGAGCCCGCGGGCGGCCTGTTCAGGCCGGCCCGCTTCTCCTTTTTCTGTCTACCTCCGCCGGGCCTTCCCCGGCGGCCTGCGTTCGTCTTCTCGGCTTTGCGCCACCGGACCCTGCCATGCAGATCTTCACTCAACTCGTGTTCAGCGGCATCGCGCTGGGCATGATCTACGCCGTCATCGCCTTCGGCTACCAGCTCACCTTCGCCACCTCCGACACGCTGAACTTCGGCCAGGGCGACGCCCTGATGCTGGGCGCGCTGGTCGGGCTGTCGCTGGTCGGCTGGGGCGTCAACTACTGGCTGATGATCCCGCTGGTCTGCCTGTTCGGCGTGGTGCAGGGCGCGGTGGTCGAGCGCATCGGCGTGCGGCCCGCCATCAAGATGAAGTCCGAGTTCGGCTGGATCATGTCCACCATCGCGCTCGGCATCATCTTCAAGAACGTGGCCGAGAACGTCTGGGGCCGCGACGACCTGAAGTTCCCGTCGCCGCTGCCGGAAGCGCCGCTGCATTTCCTGGGCGCCAACGTGCTGCCGATGGAGATCCTGGTGGTGGTGGGCGCGCTGCTGATGATGCTGGCGGTGGAGCTGTTCAACCGCCGCTCCATCTACGGCAAGGCCGTCGTCGCCACCTTCAATGACCGCGACGCCGCCAAGCTGATGGGCATCAACACCGGTCTGGTGATCACCTTCTCGTACGCGCTGTCGTCGCTGACCGCCGCCTTCGCCGGCGTGCTGATCGCGCCGCTGACGCTCACAGGCGCCACGATGGGCTCGGTGCTTGGTCTCAAGGCCTTCGCGGTCGCCATCATCGGCGGCCTGACGAGCGGCATGGGCATCGTGGTCGGCGGCGTCATCCTCGGCGTGGCCGAGACGACCACCGGCTTCTATCTCTCCACCGGCTACAAGGATGTGCCCGGTCTGGTGCTGCTGCTGATCGTGCTGGCCGTCAAGCCCGCGGGTCTGTTCGGCAAGTCGGCGATCAAGAAGGTCTGAACCCCCCATGAAGCCCCAACAACTCATTGCCGCCGCCGTCGCGGTGGCGGCGCTGGTCGCCTTCCCGGTCGCGGTCGGCAACCCGTACTACATCCACCTGGTCGAGACCATCATGATCTACGCGATCGTGCTGTTCGGCCTCGACATCGTCGTCGGCTACACCGGCCAGGTCTCGCTGGGCCACGCCGGCCTGTTCGGCATCGGCGCCTACACGGCTGGTGTGCTGGTGATGAAGCTCGACGCCTCGCTGTGGCTCACGCTGCCGGCGGCGATCGCGTTCACCGCCGGTTTCGGCGCGCTGCTGGCGCTGCCGGCGCTGCGCGTCAGCGGGCCCTACCTGGCGATGGTGACGCTGGCCTTCGGCACCATCATCCAGATCCTCATCAACGAGATGACCTTCCTCACCGAAGGTCCGATGGGCATCACGCTGACCAAGCCCAGCCTGTTCGGCCACCGGCTGGACGAGACCGAGTATTACTGGGTCGTGGTGGTGATGCTGCTGGCCTCGCTGATCTTCGTCCACCGCGTGCTGCGCTCCCACCTGGGCCGCGCGTTCGAGGCGCTGCGCGGCAGCCCGGTCGCGTCGGACTGCATGGGCGTGTCGGTCTACAAGTACAAGGTCTACGCCTTCGTCATCAGCGCCGGTCTGGCCGGTCTGGCCGGGGCGCTGTATGCGTATTCCGAGCAGTACATCTCGCCCAACACCTACAACTTCGAGCAGACCGTGCTCTTCCTGCTGGCCGTGATCATGGGCGGCCGCAAGACCCGCACCGGCGCGCTGCTGGGCGCCACCATCATCGTGCTGCTGCCCAAGCTGCTCGATGACCTGGGCCTGTTCCGCATCGTCTCGGTGCTGCTGGCGGTGCTGGTGACGGTGGCGGTCGGGGTGGCCTACCAGCGCGGCAAGATGACGCTGAAGGACGCGGTGATTCCGGTGGTGGGCAGCATCGCGCTGGCCGGGCTGTCGTTCGTGCTGCAGACCATGACCGACTGGCGCCTGTCGGTGTTCGGCCTGATCACGCTCTTCGTCGTGTACTACCTGCAGGACGGCATCGTCGGCTTCGTGCGCAATGCGCTGAACCTGCGTGGCCACGGCGCCACCGACGCCGACGAGGCCGCGCAGATGGCCCCGAGCGGCGACGCACTCAGCCAGGCCACCGGCCGTGGCGATGGCGGCACGCTGCTCGAAGCCAAGGGCATCCTGATGCAGTTCGGCGGCCTGAAGGCGCTGAACAACGTCGACCTGACCATCCGCCGCGGCACCATCCACGGCCTGATCGGCCCGAACGGCTCCGGCAAGAGCACGATGATGAACGTGCTCACCGGCATCTATGTGCCGACCGCCGGCAGCGTCAGCTTTGCCGGCACCGCGCAGGCAGGCCGCACCTCGTCGGACATCGCGCTGTCGGGCATCGCACGCACATTCCAGAACGTGCAGCTTTTCGGCGAGATGACCGCGCTGCAGAACGTGATGGTCGGCCTGCACCACACCTTCCACAGCACGCTGCCCGAGGTCGCGCTGCACCTGCCGCGCTACCTGCGCGAGCACGGCGATGCCACGGCGCGGGCGATTGGCCTGCTGCGCTTCGTCGGCCTGTCCGATCTGGCCGGCGAAGAAGCGCGCAACCTGCCGTATGGCAAGCAGCGCCTGCTGGAAATCGCCCGCGCGCTGGCGCTGGATCCGCAACTGCTGCTGCTCGACGAGCCGGCCGCCGGCCTGACCGCGCCCGACATCAAGGAGCTGCTGGCGATCATCCAGAAGATCCGCGAACACGGCGTGACCGTGATCCTGATCGAGCACCACATGGACGTGGTGATGAGCCTGTGCGACACCGTCTCGGTGCTCGACTTCGGCCAGAAGATCGCCGAGGGCGTGCCCGCGGCGGTGCAGGCCGACGAAAAGGTCATCGAAGCCTACCTCGGCGGCCAGGCGGCCTGACCGGCACCCAGAGGATCCCCCCATGTTGACCATCAAGAACCTCAGCGCCGGCTACGGCAAGGTCCAGGTGCTGCACGGCATCTCCATCGACGTCCCCCGCGGCAAGGTCGTGACGCTGATCGGCTCCAACGGCGCCGGCAAGACCACGACGATGCGCGCCGTCAGCGGCATGATCGCGCCCACCGGCGGCGAGATCACGCTCAATGGCGAGCGCATCGACGGCAAGGAACCTTTCGACATCGCCCGGCGCGGCCTGGCGCATTCACCGGAAGGCCGCCGTGTCTTCGCGACGATGACGGTGGCGGACAACCTGCTGCTCGGCGCCTTCCCGCGCATGACCGGTGCCCGGCCGCGCGGCGATGTCGCGCAGGATCTGGAGCGGGCGATGGAGCTGTTCCCGCGCCTGAAGGAGCGCCGCCAGCAGCTCGCCGGCACGCTCTCCGGCGGCGAGCAGCAGATGCTGGCCATGGCCCGTGCGGTGATGCTGAACCCGGACGTGGTGCTGCTCGACGAACCCTCGATGGGCCTGGCGCCGATCCTGGTCGAGGAGGTCTTCCGCATCATCGCCCGCCTGAAGAGCGAGGGCGTGACGATGCTGCTGGTCGAGCAGTTCGCCGCCGCCGCGCTGGCGGTGGCCGACTATGGCTATGTGCTGGAGAACGGCATCATCAACGTCCACGGTCCGGCGGAGAAGCTGCGCAACGACCCGGCCGTCAAGGCGGCGTATCTCGGAGGCGGGCACTAACGCGCCAGCAACTCGCACACCGCCTGCGTCACCGCGGCGGTGGTGGCCGTGCCGCCCAGATCGCCGGTGTGCAGCGCGGGATTGGCGGTGACGGCTTCGATGGCGGCCATCAGGCGTTGGGCGGCTTCGGGTTCGCCGAGGTGCTCCAGCAGCATCACGCAGCTCCAGAAGGTGCCGACCGGGTTGGCCAGTCCCTTGCCCATGATGTCGAAGGCGGAGCCGTGGATCGGCTCGAACATCGACGGGTAGCGGCGCTCGGGGTCGATGTTGCCGGTCGGCGCGATCCCCAGGCTGCCGGCGAGTGCGGCGGCCAGGTCGCTCAGGATGTCGGCGTGCAGGTTGGTCGCGACGAGGGTGTCGAGCGTGGCGGGGCGGTTGACCATGCGCGCAGTGCAGGCGTCCACGATCTCCTTGTCCCACTTGACGTCGGGGAACTCCAGCGCGATCTGCGCGGCGATCTCGTCCCACATCACCATCGCGTGGCGCTGCGCGTTGCTCTTGGTCACGACGGTCAGCAGCTTGCGCGGCCGGCTCTGCGCCAGCTTGAACGCGAAGCGCATGACACGCTCGACGCCGACGCGGGTCATCATCGTCACGTCGGTGGCGACCTCGATCGGGTGGCCCTGGTGGACGCGGCCGCCGACGCCGGAGTACTCGCCTTCCGAGTTCTCGCGCACGATCACCCAGTTCAGGTCTTCGGGCCGGCAGCGCTTCAGCGGTGCGTCGATGCCGGGCAGGATGCGCGTCGGGCGCACGTTGGCGTACTGGTCGAAGCCCTGGCAGATCTTCAGGCGCAGGCCCCACAGCGTGATGTGGTCGGGGATCTGCGGGTCGCCGGCCGAACCGAACAGGATCGCGTCCTTGCCCCGCAGCGCGTCCAGCCCATCGGCCGGCATCATCACGCCGTGGGCGCGGTAGTAGTCGCCGCCCCAGCCGAAGTTCTCGAAGGCGAAGCGGAAGGTGTTGCCAATGCCGGACTCGGCCAGTGCCTGGAGCACCTGCTGGCCGGCGGGCACGACCTCCTTGCCGATGCCGTCGCCCGGGATGGTTGCGATCGCGTAGGTCTTCATGGGCTGTCCTGTGCTGGGGCTGAGGGAGAGGGTGGCCGGACTATAGAGACTGGGCACCGGCTCTGCGGAGGGCCGGAGTGAAACCGTTCCACTTCCCGGGAATCAGCGCACAATCCAGTTTGTGCCATCAAGTAGCGGTAAATATTTTCCGCATGGCCTTGGCCAAACCATCCCGAACATCCAAGAGGTGCCCCATGCAGACCTTCTCCGTACGCGACCTGCGTGACCGCACGGGTGAACTCATCCGCGAGGCCGAGGCCGGCCACCTCAGCGTGGTCGCCAAACACGGCCAGCCCGTGTTCGTGGCCGTGCCGCTGGACGAGCCGATGCTGCAGCACGGTGTCCGGGTCGCGCTGGCGATGAAGCTGTTCCAGGACGGGGTGCTCAGTCTGGCCAAGGCCGCGCGGTTTGCCGAACAGGACAAGTTCCGCTTCATGCAGCAGCTCGCCGATGCCGGTGTCCCTGCGGTGGATTACCCGGCAGAGGCGCTGGACCAGGAGCTGGCGGCACTGGACACCCTCGGCCCGCGCGGATGAAGGTCCGTTCCGCTGGCGTTGTGCTGGTGGCCGACAGCAGCCCGTTGATCGTGTTCGCCCGGGTGGAACAACTGGCCGTGCTGTGGGGGGTGACGGGTGGGGTGGTGGTGCCGCGCACCGTGTGGCGCGAATGCACGGAGACCGGCGATCGGCCCGGTGCGCCCGCCTTGCAGCAAGCCCAGGCGCAGGGCTGGATCCGGGTGCTGGACGATGCGCTGGCCCTGTCCGCGCTGCGTCCGCTTCCCTCACTGGACGCGGGAGAAACGGCCGCCATCGCGCTGGCGCTGGAACTCCAGGCCACGGTGCTGATGGATGAGCGACTGGGCCGAGAGGTCGCCCAGCGTCGAGGGCTGGCGGTCGTGGGCAGCGCGGGCGTGCTCCTGCAGGCCAGGCGCAAGGGCTTGCTGCCGGCGGTGGCGCCCGTGCTGGCGCGCATGAAAGCCGAGGGGTATTTCCTGTCGGATGTGCTGGTGCGCGAGGTGCTGCGGCGAGCCGGCGAGGCCGTCTGACCGCTCAAGCCTCGAAGTCGATGAGCACCTTCATCGCCTTGCGCCGATCGCTCGCCAGCTCGAACGCCTCCCGCGCCTGCTCCAGCGGGAAGGTCCGCGTCACCATCGGCCGCAGATCCACCCGCCCCTCGTTGATGAGCCGCACCGCCAGCGCGAACTCCGCATGGAAGCGGAAACTGCCGCACAGGCTCAGTTCCTTGGCGACGATGAGGTTCTGCGGGATGTTCACATCGCCGCCCAGGCCGAGCTGCACCACCACGCCGCGCGGGCGCATCACGTCCAGCCCTGCGCGCAGCGCCCGCTCGTTGCCTGAGCATTCGATCATCACGTCGAAGGTGCCCTTGTCCGGGCTGTAGCGCGCGACCCAGTCGGTGTCGGTGGCGACGTTGATCGTCCGGTCGGCGCCCATGGCCTGGGCGACCGCCAGCGTCTCGTCGGTCACGTCCACCGCGACGATCTCGGCCGCGCCATGCACCCGCGCCGCCGCGATCGCCAGACAGCCGATCGGCCCGCAGCCCGACACCAGCACCCGCTTGCCCAGCAGCGACCCCGCCCGCGACACCGCGTGCAGCCCGACCGAGAACGGCTCCGCCAGCGCCGCCAGCGACAGCGGCACACTGGCCGCCACGGTCTCGCACTGCACCGCGTCGCAGACCAGCAGGTTGCGGAACGCGCCTTCGATGTGCGGATCGCGCATCGCGCTGCCGTAGAAGCGCATGTCGAGGCACTGGTTCGGCAGGCCCTCCAGGCAGTACTTGCACGCGCGGCACGGCCGGCTCGGGTTGACCGCCACCCGGTCGCCGACCTGCACCCGCGTCACGTCCGGCGCGACCGCGACGACTGTGCCCGCGATCTCGTGGCCGAGCACCATCGGCCGCTGGATGCGCACGGTGCCGAAGCCGCCGTGGTGGAAGTAGTGCAGGTCCGAGCCGCAGATGCCGCCCATGCCGACCTGCACCGTCACCTGCCCCGGGGCCATCTCGCCCGCGTCGCGCTCCTCGAGGCGCAGGTCGTCCGGCGCGTGGATCATCAGGCACAGGCAGCGCAGGCGCAGCGGGCGCCCGACGGTGTCCTCGGTTGTGGTGTCGTCAGTCATCGGATCTCCTCGGGGTGCTGCGCGGCACTATACTTTCGTATGATGATTAGAGCCAACCCTTTCGACCTGACAGGCCGCATCGCCCTCATCACCGGATCCAGCAAGGGCATCGGCCTGGCGCTGGCGTGCGCGCTGGCCTCGGCAGGTGCCCGGGTGGTGCTCAATGCCCGCGACGCCGAGCGGCTGGAGGAAACCCGGCTGGCGCTGGCGGGGCAGGGCATCGACGCGCAGGCCTTCGCCTTCGACGTGACCGATGCCGACGCGGTGCAGGCCGGCGTGGCGCGCATCGAGGAGGAGGTCGGCCCGATCGACATCCTCGTCAACAACGCCGGCATGCAGCACCGCGCGCCCTTTGCCGAGTTCCCGCTCGACGCCTGGCACCGCATCACCACCACCAACATCGACAGCGTCTTCCTCGTCGGGCAGGCGGTGGCGCGCTGCATGATCCCGCGCGGGCGGGGCAAGATCATCAACGTCTGCTCGGTCCAGAGCGAACTCGGCCGCCCCGGCATCGCGCCCTATGCGGCGACCAAGGGCGCGGTGAAGATGCTGACCAAGGGCATGGCGATCGACCTCGGCAAACACGGCATCCAGGTGAACGGCCTCGGCCCCGGCTACTTCAAGACCGAACTCACCAGCGCGCTGGTCGCCGACCCCACCTTCACCGCCTGGCTGACCGCGCACACGCCCTCGGGCCGCTGGGGCGATGTGGAGGAACTGGGCGGGGCGGCGATCTTCCTGGCGTCGGACGCCTCCAGCTTCGTGAACGGGCACATCCTGTACGTGGATGGCGGGATCACGGCGAGTCTGTGAACGGTGCCATGACCATCAGCGCCGTCCACGCGTCGGCCAATGGGTATCGCTGATTTCAACGATCAGCCATCGAACATCGTTGTGATGACAATGATCTCGGCTTACATTGAGGGGCATGGACACGCCCCGATCCCGCACACCCAAGCCCACCCCAGTGCTGGTGCAGGCCAGCCTCGACCGCCTCGGTCGGCGTCTGGCCCGCGCCCGCAAGCTGCGCGAGCTGACGCAGGAAGACCTGGCGCACCTGTCCGACGTGTCGCTGTCCACGCTGCGCTCGCTGGAGGCTGGTGCGGATGGCGTCGCCCTGGGCAACTTCCTCAAGGTGCTGCAGGGCCTGAGCCTGCTGGAGCAGGTCGAGGACTGGCTGGATCCGCGGCGTGATCCGGAAACGGTGAACTTCGTCGAACGTCGGCTGGGGAGCGGCTGATGGGGGCCGTGCCGGTCTGGGTCTGGTTGCCCGGCAGCGCCGAGCCAGTGCTGGCGGGCGAGCTGGCGGGCGTTGGTCCCGGTGCCCGCTTCACCTACCTGCCGGACTATCTTCTCGGTCGCGCGGATGCCTTGGCGCTCGATCCGGTCGAGCTGCGCCTGACGCGCAAGAAAAGGGGCACGGTCGTCACCGCGTCGGACGGATTGCCGGGCGTGATCCGGGATGCCAAGCCGGCCGGCTACGGCGCCGACCGCCTGGACGCCCAGGCGGGCAGGGCGCTGACGGCGCTGGAGTTGCTGGAGCGCGGGGTGCCGGACGGCGTGGGCGCCATCGAGGTGTGCCATGACATCGAAGCCAAGCTGGCCTGGCAACCCAAGGCCCTGGACCAGTTGCAATCGCTGGCGCAGGAACTGGACGCAGCGGCCCCGGCCAGCCGGGTACTGCGCCGGCTTGATGCGGATCTCGACACCAGCGCTGGTGGTGAGCGTCCGAAGACCACGCTGGTGCACGACGGGCGCCTGTGGCTGGCCAAGATGCAGTCGCGTGGCGACCGACCCGCCTTGCCGGCGCGCGAGTTCGTCGCCATGCGGCTGGCGCGCATGGCGGGGTTGTCGGTGGCCGAGGTGGAACTGCACACCTTCGGCGCGCACCAGGTGCTGCTGGTCGAGCGATTCGACCGGGCGGGTGATCCCCGACAGCCGCAGCGCCGCCTCTACGCCAGCGCGCACACCGTGCTCAGGCTGGCGCCGCAGTCGGTCCGGGGGGATCCGCAACGCTCGTATCTGAACCTGGGCGACCGCCTGCGGATCTGGGCGCGTGACCGCGAGGATCTGCCGAGGCAACTGCACGAGGTCTGGCGGCGCATGGCCTTCAATGCGCTGGTGGGCAATGTCGATGACCATCCACTCAACCACGGCGTGCTGCACGACGGTGCGTCATCGCTTGGCTGGCGGCTGTCTCCGGCGTTCGACATCACCCCCGCCGCGGCAACCCTGTCTGGCCGACCGGAGGACGGGCCACTGCTGTCGATGGCCACGGGGGTGGATGGTTCGGCACGCACTGGCGCCGATCAGTTGCTGGCCGCGGCCCATCACCTGGCGTTGGCGCCTGACGCGGCGCGGGCCTGGCTGCGGGACACGGCCGCCATGGTCGCGCGCCACTGGGAGCCGATGCTCAGAGCGGCGGCGAGGCCGGTCATGGGCGACCCGGCTCGGCTGGAGGCGCTGGTGGCCGAGGCGCGGGTCGCGTTTGCCTATGGCGAGTGGCTGGCGGAGAACACAACGCTCTGACAGGCTCTCTGCGTTGCTGGGCATCCCCGCGAGCAGTCGAACGCCACAAAGTCGGTACATCTATGATGGCGCGATGCCGGTCGTCTTCCGCCATCGCAACTTCCGCTTCTTCTTCTATTCCAACGAAGGCAATCCCCGCGAGCCGCTGCACATCCATGTGCAGGGCGATGGGGCCGAAGCGAAGTTCTGGGTACGGCCTGTCTGTCTGGCCCACAGCGACGGGTTTGACGCACGAACACTGCGTGAACTGGCGGCGGTCATCGAGACGAAGGCCGACCAGATCGAAAGGACGTGGAATGACTACTTCGCCTAAGTCGGTGCGTTTCGACGACAACAGCCTGTGGGTCGATCTGACCGATGGCCGGGTGATCGCGGTGCCGCTGACGTGGTTTCCACGGCTGCTGAACGCTTCGCCTCAGCAGCGCGAGCAGGTGGAACTCAGCCGCTATGGCCTGCACTGGGAGGCGCTGGACGAGGACATCTCGGTGGCTGGCTTGCTGGCAGGGCAGGGCGATATGACCCACCAGCGTCCGAAGGCGGCCTGAGCCGCCCAGTTCACATGCTGCGGCGGTATTGCCCGCCCACCTCGAACAACGCCCCCGTGATCTGCACCAGCGAGCACACCCGCACCGCGTCCATCAGCACCTCGAACACGTTGGCGTTGTCGATCACCGTCTGCTGAAGCCGCTGGAGCCTGGCACGCGAGATAGGGTCTCAAACTGGCATATCCTGACAACCTGTCAAGGCGAACAGAACAGTAGGGGGTCACGATGCCGAGCAAGCTCTTCATCTCGCACAGCACGCAGGACGACGATCTGGTGCGCCGGCTGCGGCAGGCGCTAGCCGATCTGGGTCAGGAAGGATGGATCGATTCGCGCGAGCTGCGCGGCGGGGATCCGCTCTGGACAACTGTTTGCACCGCCATTGAATCAGCAGCAGGGTTCGCGGTTGTGGTCACCCCGAAGGCTCATTCGTCCAAGTGGGTCGGCAAGGAATTGAAGTACGCACTCAAGGTGCAGGCCGAGCGCGGCCGGGACACCTACCCGGTTGTCGCGCTAATCGTGGATGACTGCTCGCTTGGAGGCCTGGAAAGCCACTTCGACGAGGAACCGCTCCAAGTTCTGATGCGGACCACGGCCGGTGTAGACGCGTCCGTACACGATTTGCTTGTCGCGCTGCGGCTGCGTGACCCGAGCGATCCGGCGCCCGTGATCCAGCCCCCCGCCGCACCGATGGAAGAACTGGTGCTGGAGCTGTCCCGGCTGTCGATCCACGAAGCGGACGGCAAGCGCCGCGCGCGCGGCAGCGCCCGACTGGTGTACGAGCCAGCCGACCGAGACAAGCGCGAGGTGCGCAGTCTGAAGAGCTGGACGTTCGAGGCCCCGCTCGGCCCGATCGAGGTCGAGGAGCTGCGCTGGTATCTGGAAACCTACGCCGTCTGGCCAAGCCGTTTCGACGAGGAGCGCGTCAAGAGAATCGAGGCCAACCTTGTCGAATGGGGCAAGGCGCTGCACCACGCTGCGATGCCGGCAGACAAGGCGGCCAGCGTGCTGCAGGCCTGGGCGCAGGTGGGCGACGGTGCAGCGCGGCGCTTCTCGGTGCATGTCGAGCCCGAGCTGGACGACGGCACGCCCGAGGCCGACGCGCTGGCCGCCCGCGAAGCCGCGACGCTGCTGCTCGGCCTGCCGTGGGAGTTGCTGCACGACGGGCGCGGCTTCCTGTTCCAGGGCGGCCGGCCGGTGCGGGTGCGCCGGCGCCTGCCGAACACGCATGCGGTCGAGCCGCCAGTGCTGGCCACGCCGATCCGCATCCTGTTGGCGAGCCCGCGGCCGGAGGACGAGGCCTGCGGCTACATCGACCACCGCGCCAGCAGCCTGCCGCTGGTCAAGGCGATGGAGGAACTCGGCGAGGTGGTGCACCTGACGCTGCTGGCCACGCCGACGCTCTCGGCGCTGCAGCAGGAACTGCAGCGCGCCAAGGCGGTCGGGCAGCCGTACCACGTGCTGCACTTCGACGGCCACGGCGTCTACGACCGCCGCGTCGGCCTTGGCGGGCTGTGCTTCGAGCACGACGAGGATGGCGAGAAGATCGGCCCGCGCCGCCATCGCACCGTCTACACCGACGTGCTCGGCCCGCTGCTGCGCGACCACGGCATCGCGCTGGTGTTCCTGGAAGCCTGCCAGAGCGCGCAGGCCGAGCAGGCCAGCGAATCGGTCGCCAGCGAGATGCTCAAGACCGGCGTCGCGTCGGTGGTGGCAATGAGCCACAGCGTGCTGGTCGAGACGTCGCGGCGCTTCGTCACCGCGTTCTATGGCGCGCTGGCCAAGGGTGCCCGCGTCGGCGACGCGATGCTGGCCGGCCAGAGCGAGCTGCACGCGCGGCCGTTCCGGGGCCGCATCTTCGGCGAGGCCGATCTGGAGCTGCGCGACTGGTTCGTGCCCGTGCTGTTCCAGGACAAGGCTGATCCGCAACTGTTCAAGGAAACCCCCGCGCGGCAGACCGCCGAAGACCGCCGCACGCGCATCAACGGCCGACTGCACGCCACGCCGCCCGAACCCGCCACCACCTTCATCGGCCGCAGCCGCGAGCTGCTGCGGCTGGAGCGCGTGCTGCAGCGACAGCGTTACGCCGTGCTGCGCGGCCAGGGTGGTGAAGGCAAGACCGCGCTGGCGGCCGAGTTCGCGCGCTGGCGTGTGCGGTCGCGGCAGGTGCGGCGGGCGGCGTTCGTGTCGGTCGAGCAGCACAGCCACGACCGGGCGGTGCTGGATGTGCTCGGGCGGCAACTGGTCGGGCAGGACTACTCGGTGGCGACGTTCGCTACGCTCGACGACGCCTGCCGGCCGGTCGAGCGTGTGCTACGCGAGGACAGCGTGCTGCTGGTGATCGACAACCTGGAATCGGTGCTGCCCGCCCCGCCGCTGCCCGGTGCGGCGCCCGATCCGCTGGCGGATCTCACGGCTGATGCGGCTGGCGCCATCTTCCAACTCTGCGCTCGCCTGGGCGCCATCGGCGACACCCGCCTCGTCTTCACCAGCCGCGAGGCGCTGCCCGCGCCGTTCGACGCCCCGCAGGCGCGCATCGAACTGCACCGCCTCTCGGCCGCAGACGCCATCCGGCTGGTCGAGCGCACCCTTGAAACCGATGCCAGCGCCAGCCCCTCCGCCGGCCCCGCCCTGCGCAACGCCAGCGCCGCCGACATCCGCGATCTGGTGGACGCCGTCCACGGCCACGCCCGCACGCTGGCGCTGCTGGCCCCGTCGCTGCGCCACGACGGCGTGGCCGCCACCCGCGCCCGGCTGGTCGAACTGATGGCGCAGATGGAGCGCGATCACCCCGGTGAGCGGGAAAAGTCGCTCTACGCCAGCGTCGAGCTGTCGCTGCGGCGGCTGCCGCCGGAGATGCAGGAGCGGGTGAAGGTGCTGGCGGTGTTTCATGGTGGGGTTGCACTGCCCATACTGCAACTCATGATGGAGTGGCAACACGATGACGTAGCCGCCCTAGCTACTGGGCTGGTCGGCACCGGTCTGGCAACGCCCAACTCCTCCAACCACCTGAGCCTCAACCCGGCGCTGTGCCCCTACCTGCGATCCCGGGCCAGCGCCGAACCACTGGCCGACTGGCAGGTGCGCTGGGCGGCGGTAATGCTGCAATACGTGGAAATCCTGCGGCTGCAAGACAGCCAAGATACCCTGCAGTCCGCTACCCTCACGCAGCTTGAACTACCCAACCTGATGGCGCTGCTGACCGAGGTCGAACGTGCCGGGCAGGCTGAAGCCACGATCGACCTGTGTACTAGCCTGTATCAACTGCTGCAGGCTCTCGGTCGGCCACGCTTGCTGCAAAGGGTGTCGGCAGCACGTGACGCCGCCCAGGCGGCGCTGGGTGAAGGCTGGAGCTATGCGCGCTTCCAGGCCGAACGAACCCGTATTGAGCAGCTTTTGTCTCAGGGGCGTTTGCAAGAGGCGTTCGATGGCGCCCAGGCACTGAGGCAGCGTGCCCAGTCGGCGGGTGAAGCGGCCTATCAGGGTGCCGACTACGATTGGGCGGGTGCGTGTTGGCTTCTTGGGCGGATCTTGAGATTTGCCTGTGCGGCCGGAGCCGCGCTGCCCTTGCTGACAGAGGCTCAGCAACGATTTGAAAACGTTGCAGCGGCCCGACTTAATCGCAATGCAGAGGGCATGGCCTCGGCCTCCATTACCGAAGTAGGAGGCTGTCTGCTGGATCTGGGTCGACGCGACGAGGCGGCGGCGGCCTATCAACGCGCCATTCAGCTTAGTGAAGCTCGACAAGCCTACCGGAGTGTGGCGGTCAACAAACTCCAGCTCGGCACCGTGCGCCTGCAGCAAAGCCGCTACGTCGACGCGCTGGCGGCGTATGAAAACGCCCGCCGGACTTTCGAGTCGCTGGGTGAACCGGGTACCGTTGCTATGGTTTGGCACCAGATCGGCATGGTGCATCAGGAGATCGGCCAGCCGCAGGCCGCTGAAGAGGCTTACCGCCGTGCGCTGGCCATCAATGTGCAGCTTGGTGATACAGCTGGTCAGGGGATGACGTTGGGCCAGCTCGGCAATCTCCATGACCAACTCGGCCGCCTCGAAGAAGCCGCTGCCTTCTACCGGCAGGCGGCGGATCGCCTCAAGGATGACCGGGCCAAGGAAGGGTTGACACGAAGCAACCTCGCCGACACTTTGCGCAAGCTGGGGCGGCTGGACGAGGCGCGGCAGGAGATCGAGCGGGCCATCGTCTGCAAACAGGGTCTTGGCCATGCGGCCGTGCCGTGGACAACCTGGGGCATCCTGTCCGAAATCGAAACAGATGCCGGCCGGCTGCCCGAGGCGCAGCAGGCGCGGCGTCAGGCGATCGAGGCATATCGGGCCTACCGATGTGATGGCGGGGAGAACCAGGATCCGGATGGACGGCTGTGCAACACCATCTGCCAGCAGGTGCAGGCCGGCCAGATAGGTGAGGCGCAGGAACTGCTCCGGCAGCGTGGCGCGAAACCGAATTTGCCGACTTGGCTACCACCGCTGCTCCCGGTACTGCAAGCCATCGTGGCCGGCAGCCGCGACCCGGCCTTGGCGGAGGCGCCGGAGTTCCGCTTCGATACCGCCGCCGAAGTGCTGTGGCTGATCGAGCGCCTGGGGTGACCGCCAGCAGGACGGGGATCGAAGTCCAGTTCCCTCGCCAGCCTCGCCTTACATCGACCGCCGATACTGCCCGCCCACCTCAAACAGCGCACTGGTGATCTGCCCCAGCGAACACACCCGCACCGCGTCCATCAACACCTCGAACACGTTCGCGTTGTCGATCACCGCCTGCTGAAGCCGCTTCAGCATCGCCGGCGCCTGGGCCGCATGGCGCGTGTGGAAATCGTTCAGCCGCGCGAGCTGCGACGCCTTCTCGTCGTCGGTGGAGCGCGCCAGCTCGATCGTCTCCGGGATCTCGTCGCCCTTCGGGTTGCGGAAGGTGTTGACGCCGATGATCGGGTACTCGCCGGTGTGCTTGAGCATCTCGTAGTGCATCGACTCTTCCTGGATCTTCGAGCGCTGGTAGCCCGTCTCCATCGCGCCGAGCACGCCGCCGCGGTCGGCGATCTTCTCGAACTCGGCCAGCACGGCTTCCTCCACCAGCTCGGTCAGCTCGTCGATGATGAACGCGCCCTGGTTCGGGTTCTCGTTCTTCGCCAGGCCCCACTCGCGGTTGATGATCATCTGGATCGCCATCGCGCGGCGCACCGATTCCTCGGTCGGCGTCGTGATCGCCTCGTCGAAGGCGTTGGTGTGCAGCGAGTTGCAGTTGTCGTATACCGCGATCAGCGCCTGCAGCGTCGTGCGGATGTCGTTGAACTGGATCTCCTGCGCGTGCAGGCTGCGGCCCGAGGTCTGGATGTGGTACTTCAGCTTCTGGCTGCGGTCGTTGGCGCCGTACTTGTCGCGCATCGCCACGGCCCAGATGCGGCGGGCGACGCGGCCGAGCACGGTGTATTCCGGGTCCATGCCGTTCGAGAAGAAGAACGACAGGTTGGGCGCGAAGTCGTCGATGTGCATCCCGCGCGCCAGATACGCCTCGACGAACGTGAAGCCGTTTGACAGCGTGAAGGCGAGCTGGCTGATCGGGTTCGCGCCGGCTTCGGCGATGTGATAACCGCTGATCGACACCGAGTAGAAGTTGCGCACGTCATGGTGGACGAAGTACGAGGCGATGTCGCCCATCACCTTGAGGCTGAACTCGGTCGAGAAGATGCAGGTGTTCTGGCCCTGGTCTTCCTTGAGGATGTCGGCCTGCACCGTGCCGCGCACATTCGCCAGCACCCACGCCTTGATCTTCGACGCCTCGTCAGCCGTCGGGTCGCGGTGGTTGTCGGCCTTGAACTTGTCGAGCTGCTGGTCGATGGCCGCGTTCATGAACATCGCCAGGATGCTCGGCGCCGGGCCGTTGATCGTCATGCTCACCGAGGTCGTCGGGCTGCACAGGTCGAAGCCTGAATACAGCACCTTCAGGTCGTCCAGCGTCGCGATGCTCACGCCGGAGTTGCCGACCTTGCCGTAGATGTCCGGGCGCGGATCGGGGTCGGCGCCATACAGCGTCACCGAGTCGAAGGCGGTGGACAGGCGCTTGGCGGGGATGCCCTCGGACACCAGCTTGAAGCGGCGGTTGGTGCGGAAGGCGTCGCCCTCGCCCGCGAACATGCGCGTCGGGTCTTCGCCTTCGCGCTTGAACGCGAACACGCCGGCCGTGAACGGGAAGCTGCCGGGCACGTTGTCCAGCATCAGCCACTTGAGCAGCTCGCCGTGGCACTCGTAGCCGGGCAGGGCGACCTTGCGGATCTTGTTGCCGCTCAGCGTGGTGTGGACCAGGTTGGTGCGCAGTTCCTTGTCGCGGATCTTCACGACGTATTCGTCACCGGCGTAGGCGCGCTGCATCTCGGGCCACATGCCGAGCAGCTTCTTCGCGCCGGGGTCGAGCCGGGCTTCGCGTTCCTCGGCGAGGGCGCCCAGGGCGTCGACGCCGCGGCTCTTGGCGGGATTGGCTTGCCGGAACATCGTGGCGCTGGCGCGCAGCTGCTGGATCTCGCGGGCGAGCCGGGCCTGCTGGCGCACCTTGGCCTTGTAGCCGCGCACGGTGTCGGCGATCTCGGCGAGGTAGCGGGTGCGGGCGGCCGGGACGATGGGGGTCTGGTGCGTACTGTGGCGGGTGTTGACCAGCGGCAGGCGGCCTTCGGCGAGGGACAGGCCGAGTTCGCCGAGGCGGACCTTGAGCGCCTGGTAGAGCGCGGTCACGCCGTCGTCGTTGAAGCGGCTGGCCATGGTGCCGAATACCGGCATCTGGTCCGGCATCACGGTGAAGGCCTCGCGGTTGCGCTGCACCTGCTTGGCGACATCGCGCAGCGCGTCGGCCGAGCCCTTGCGGTCGAACTTGTTGATGGCGACGAACTCGGCGAAGTCGAGCATGTCGATCTTCTCCAGCTGGCTGGCGGCGCCGAACTCGGGCGTCATCACGTACATCGGCACGTCGACAAACGGCACGATCGCCGCGTCACCCTGGCCGATGCCGGAGGTCTCCACGATGATGAGGTCGAAGCCGGCGACCTTGGCCGCGGCCAGCACCTCGGGCAGCGCGGCCGAGACTTCCGAGCCGGTGTCGCGCGTGGCGAGGCTGCGCACGTAGACGCGCGGGCCCTTGGACCACGGGCCGGTGGCGTTCATGCGGATGCGGTCGCCAAGCAGGGCGCCGCCGCTCTTGCGCCGCGAGGGGTCGATCGAGATGACGGCGATGCGCAGGCTGTCGTCCTGGTCCAGGCGCAGGCGGCGGATCAGCTCGTCGGTCAGGCTGGACTTGCCCGCGCCGCCGGTGCCGGTGATGCCGAGCACGGGGGTCTTGCAGGCCTTGGCGGCTTCATGGACGGCGGCGACGAGGTCGGCGTCGGCCTGGCCGTTTTCCAGCGCGGTGATGAGCTGGGCGAGCGAGCGCCAGGCGGCTTCGGTGTGGCCCTGCAGGGCGCCGAGGTCGGTGGGGGCGTAGCTGGACAGGTCCTTGTCGCAGCGCATCACCATCTCGCCGATCATCCCCTGCAGCCCCATGCGCTGACCGTCCTCGGGGCTGAAGATGCGCACGCCGTGGCTGCTCAGGTCGCGGATCTCGGCCGGCACGATCACGCCGCCGCCACCGCCGAAGACCTGGATGTGCGCGCCGCCACGGGCCTTGAGCAGCTCGACCATGTACTTGAAGTATTCGACGTGGCCGCCCTGGTAGGAGCTGACCGCGATGCCCTGCACGTCTTCCTGCAGCGCGGCGGTGACCACTTCATCCACCGAGCGGTTGTGGCCCAGGTGGATCACCTCGGTGCCCATGCCCTGCAGGATGCGCCGCATGATGTTGATGGCCGCGTCGTGGCCGTCGAACAGGCTCGCGGCGGTGACGAAACGCACCTTGTTCGTCGGGCGGTAGCTGGCAAGGGCCTTGTAGTCGGCGGACAGGTCGGTCATCGAAAGACTCCGTTTGGGGCAGGGCGGGGGAACAGCGGGGGAAGCGCAGGGCATCAGGACATGGACGCTGATTGTCCATTGACGTTTACGTAAACGTCAGTTGGGGGGAACCCGCAGAAAACGGGGTGTTCATGCATCGAGATGTGTCTGATGCGCACCGTTCCGGTGCGAGTGGAGGGTGTTTTGCGTGCCGATGGTGCGATGCAGCATGGCTGGACGTGTGTTCAGGGGCGGAATCAGGCTGGCACGGTCCCTGCAATACCTTCTGCGAGTCTCCGGCCACGGGGGCTCACTAGGTGGGACATTTTGGACAACGGCGTCCGATCGTCCCGATTCTTCCGGTGCAAGCCGGGGGGTCGGATCAACGATCGTGACGCCGCTTTTTTTTGCCCGAATCGGCCCCCGCGGGGCCCGGAGAACTGCACATGACGACGCCCCTGTTTCCTGTCAACCCGTCCCGACGCGACTTCATCCAGCGTGCCGCCGCCGTGACGGCCGCAGGCAGCGCGGTCGCCCTGCCCGGCGGTGCCTGGGCCGCTGGCTCGGACGCGCCCGAGAAGAAGGAAGTCCGCATCGGTTTCATCCCGCTGACCGACTGCGCCTCCGTCGTGATGGCCTCGGTCCTGAAATTCGACGAGAAGTACGGCATCAAGATCATCGCGTCCAAGGAGTCGTCCTGGGCCGCCGTGCGCGACAAGCTGGTCAACGGCGAGCTGGATGCGGCGCACGTGCTCTACGGTCTGGTCTACGGTGTCCACCTCGGCGTCAGCGGCCCGAAGAAGGACATGGCGGTGCTGATGACCCTCAACAACAACGGCCAGGCGATCACGCTGTCCAAGAAGCTGGCCGACAAGGGCGCGGTGGACGGCGCAGGGCTCGCCAAGGTCATGAAGGCCGAGCCGCGCGAATACACCTTCGCGCAGACCTTCCCGACCGGCACCCACGCGATGTGGCTGTACTACTGGCTGGCCTCCAACGGCATCAACCCAATGTCGGACGCCAAGGTCATCACCGTGCCGCCGCCGCAGATGGTCGCCAACATGCGCGTGGGCAACATGGACGGCTTCTGCGTCGGCGAGCCCTGGAACCACCGCGCCATCATCGACGGCATCGGCGTGACCGCGACGACGACCCAGGACATCTGGAAGGACCACCCCGAGAAGGTGCTCGGCTGCACCGCCGAGTTCGTCCAGAAGAACCCGAACACGGCGCGCGCCATGGTCATGGCGGTGCTCGAAGCCAGCCGCTGGATCGACACCGGCTTGCAGAACAAGATGAAGATGGCGGAGACGATCGCCGAGAAGTCCTATGTGAACACCTCGGTGGACGCGATCAACCAGCGCATCCTGGGCCGCTACCAGAACGGCATGGGCAAGACCTGGGACGACCCGAACCACATGAAGTTCTTCAACGACGGCGCGGTGAACTACCCCTACCTGTCGGATGGCATGTGGTTCCTGACCCAGCACAAGCGCTGGGGCCTGCTCAAGAGCGACCCGGACTACCTCGGCGTGGCCAAGGCGATCAACCAGACGGCGCTCTACAAGGAAGCCGCCGCGCAACTGAAGATCAACGTGCCCAAGAGCGACCTGCGCAGCAGCAAGCTGAGCGATGGCGTGGTGTGGGACGGCACGAACCCGGCCAAGTACGCCGCCTCGTTCAAGATCAAGGCGGCCTGAGCGGGCGCCCTGGAGCTTGCCGCCATGCCCCATCCACCCCAGGAGAATTCGATGAACGCCATGACCCTGCCCCTGTCGGCCAGCGGTGCACCCGACGGTGTGGCCACTCCCGTGACCGCTGCCACGGCAGCGCCCGTGGTCGATGCCGCCGCCCAGGCACGACTCAAGGCCCAGGTCGTGGCCATGGCACGGGCCCAGCGCCTGAAGACGATGGCGCGCTTCGCCGCCCCGGTGCTGGGCTTCCTGGTGCTGCTGCTGGTCTGGCAGGCGGTGGCGCACAGCGGCGACAAGCAGCTGCCCGGCCCGATCCCGGTGTGGCACGCGGCGGTCAAGCTGTTCGCCGATCCGTTCTACGTCAACGGCCCGAACGACCAGGGCATCGGCTGGAATGTGCTGTCCTCGCTGCAGCGGGTGGGCATGGGCTTCGGTCTGGCGGCGCTGGTGGGCATTCCGCTGGGCTTCATGATCGGGCGCTTCAACTTCCTGAACCAGATGCTGGAGCCGATCATCAGCCTGCTGCGCCCGGTGTCGCCGCTGGCCTGGCTGCCAATCGGCCTGATGGTGTTCAAGGCGGCGAATCCGGCGGCGATCTGGACGATCTTCATCTGCTCGATCTGGCCGATGGTGATCAACACGGCGGTCGGTGTGCGGCAGGTGCCGCAGGACTACCTCAACGTCGCCCGTGTGCTGAACCTGTCGGAGCTGACGATCATGCGCAAGATCCTGTTCCCGGCCGTGCTGCCCTACATGCTGACCGGCGTGCGGCTGGCGGTGGGCACGGCGTGGCTGGTGATCGTGGCGGCCGAGATGCTGACCGGCGGGCAGGGCATCGGCTTCTGGCTGTGGGACGAGTGGAACAACCTCAACGTCGCGCACATCCTGATCGCCATCTTCGTCATCGGCGCCGTGGGCGTGGCGCTCGAAGCGCTGCTGGTGGCCATTGCCCGCCGCTTCGACTATTCCTGACTCCCTGATTCCAAGACTCCCTGAGCTTTCGAGAGGACCCGCACCATGAGCACCACCTCCCTGGACGAGCGCAGTCAGCGCTTTCTGCGCATCGAGAACGTCGGGATGTCCTTCCCGACCAAGAAGGGCACCTTCGTCGCGCTGCGCGACATCAACCTGGACGTGGCCCGCGGCGAGTTCATCACCATGATCGGCCACTCGGGCTGCGGCAAGTCGACGCTGCTGAACCTCGTGGCCGGCCTGACGACGCCGACCTCGGGCGTGCTGCTGCTCGATGGCCGCGAGCTGAAAGGCCCCGGTCCGGAGCGCGCGGTGGTGTTCCAGAACCACTCGCTGCTGCCCTGGATGACCTGCCAGGAAAACGTCGGTCTGGCGGTGGACCGCGTGTTCGGCGCCACCGAGTCGAAGGCGCAACTGCGTGACCGCGCGCTGGCCGCCCTCGACCTCGTCGGCCTGACCCATGCCAAGGACAAGCGGCCCGGCGAGATCTCCGGCGGCATGAAGCAGCGCGTGGGCATCGCCCGGGCGCTGGCGATGGAGCCGAAGATGCTGCTGATGGACGAGCCCTTCGGCGCGCTGGACGCACTGACGCGCGCCAAGCTGCAGGACGAGCTGATGAAGATCGTCGCCACCACCGGCTCGACCGTGATGATGGTGACGCACGATGTGGACGAGGCGGTGCTGCTGTCCGACCGCATCGTGATGCTGACCAACGGCCCGGCGGCGACGATCGGCGAGGTGCACCAGGTGCCGCTGCCGCCGGTGCGCGAACAGTTCCGCCCGCGGCTGGAGATGGCGCACAACAGCGACTACCTGCACGCCCGCGAGGCGGTGCTGGAATTCCTGTACCACAAGCAGGCGCACGTCGAGAAGGACGCCGCCTGACCCGGACGAAGCGACAAGCCCCGGGGTTCAGCCCGGGGTCGAGCGTTCAAGCCGGGACGGCTTGTCAACCGACATGTATGGAAATACAGTTGCCGGATGGAAGCCGTGAAGACCCTCAAGCTGCGCATCAAGGACAA